>JAISTC010000084.1 GCA_031272805.1 Propionibacteriaceae bacterium | reverse complement strand
CGCTCGCCACGTCGATCCACGACCCGCGCATCCGCGACTTCCTGATGACGGGTTTCCAGTCGACTCCGGGCGGCGGCCGCTGGCGCTTCAACCTGCCGGTCCTGGCCCGCGACCTCGACCGGATCCTCGACTGGCCCGACCCGCGCCCCGTCACGCCGTACGAGGGCCCGGTCCTGTGGCTGGCCGGCGCGGAGTCGACGTACGTGACACCGGCCAGCTACGCGACGATGCGCGAGCTGTTCCCGCACTACGACCTGGTCACGATCGCCGGCGCCGGCCACTGGATCCACGCGGACCAGCCGGAGGCGTTCTTAGAAGCACTGACCAGGCCGCGGTATCAGGTGCCCCCGCCCGGGCTCGTGCCTCGCCAGGGCCGGGGCGCCTGACACCTCGGCCTGGGCACTCAGCCCATGGAGTACCCGAGGATCTCCACGGCCTGGTTCGGCTTGCCGTCGCCTTGGCCGGTCGACTCGCCGGCCGCGGCGATGTCGGCGATCACTTTGAGCGACGCGGCGTCCAGATGCCCGAACACGGTGTAGCTCGGCGGCAGGGACGAGTCCTGGTAGACGAGGAAGAACTGCGACCCGTTCGTGTTCGGCCCGGCGTTCGCCATGGCCACGGTCCCGGCCGGGTACGTGTCGTCGGAGTACGTCTCGTCGGCGTACGAGTAGCCCGGCCCGCCCGTGCCCGTGCCGGTCGGGTCGCCGCACTGCAGGACGAAGATGCCGGACGTCGTCAGCCGGTGGCACGCCGTGTCCGTGTAGAACCCCTGGTTGAGCAGGGACATGAACGAGTTGACGGTACAGGGCGTCCGCTCGCGGTCCAGCGTCATCGTGACGGGCCCCTGCCCGAGCTGAAGGGTCACGCTGACCGTCCCCGTCGCCGGCACGTTCGCCGTCGGCGGCGGGTCGACCGGCCGGGCCGCCTTGCCGGACACGTTGTACGCGCAGGTCGCCACGCCGTCGATGACGTCAGGGCTGGCGTCGGCCGCCGTCCCGGTCGAGGCGGGAGTGGCGGGCCCCTGGGCGCAGCCGGCCAGGAGGAGGGCCGCCGCGGCGGCCAGGAGGTTCAGTCGGGTCAGTCGCTTGGTCACGATCCCCTACCTTAACAAGGCCGGGGCCCAGGCCTAGCGTTCACCGCCGGGGGTCCACAGGACCTCGTGCTCTACCCCCGTCACGGCCCGGGCCAGGATGAACAGCAGGTCGGACAGCCGGTTGAGGTACGTCACGGCCTCCGGGCTGACGCCGCCGGCGCCGCCCAGCCCGTGGTCGTCGGCCGCGCGCCAGGCGGCCCGCTCGGCCCGGCGGCAGACGGTCCGGGCGAGGTGGAGGTAGGACCCGGCGAGGCACCCGCCGGGCAGGAGGAAGGACCGCAACGCGGGCAGCGGGTCGCCGAACTCGTCGCACCACGCCTCCAGCCGCGTCACCTGCGAGGGCAGGATGCGGAGTTGGCCGGTCTTCTCGGGGTCCAGGGGGTTGGCCAGGTCGGCGCCGACGTCGAACAGTTCCTGCTGGACGCGCCGCAGGACGGCGGCGACGGCCTCCGGCAGCCCGCAGTCCAACGCCACCGCGAGGACGGCGGTGAGCTCGTCGACGGACCCATAGGCCTCGACCCGCGAGTCCGTCTTGGCGGCCACGGAGTTGTCGACCAGCCGGGTCCGCCCAGCATCCCCGGTCCGGGTGTAGATGCGCGTCAGTTTGACCATGCGCCCGAGCCTACAAGCCAGCCAGGCCGAGGTGTCAGATACCGCGGCCCTGGCGAGGAACGAGCCCGGGCGGCGGTGTCTGATACCACGGCCGACAGCAGACAACCCCACCGGCCGCGGTATCAGGTGCCCCCGCCCGGGCTCGTTCCTCGCCAGGGCCGGGGCGCCTGACACCTCGGCCTTGGTTACTTGCCCGCGGGGGTGACTCCGCCGCCGGGGGGCCTGGTGTGGCCGTACTGGCCCTCGCCCGGGGGCGCGGCCTCGGCCCAGGCCAGGAGCCCGTCGGCCGCTCCCCGGCTCATCGCCCACTCGCACGTCGGCGTGTCGCCCGCCCCCGCCGTGATCGGCACGATGACGACGGGCTGGGCCAGTTGGGCGCGTTCGGCGTCGCTGGGATTGCGGCGTTGGCCGATGGAGACGCGGAGGCGGGGGATGCGGCAGCCGGGCTTGAAGCCGAGCGCCACGAGCGGATACCAAACCACGGCATCACGCCGATAGCGCACGATGCCGTGGGACCAGTGGGCCTTCTCGGGGAGGCCGGCCTTGCGGTGGTAACACTCAAAGGCGCCGCGCCCGGACACGAGCCGGTAGCGACGCCACACGAGGTAGACCAGGGCCGCGAAGGCCAGCAGACAGACGCAGACCGAGGACCACTGGAGTACATCCACCCAGTCCATCAGACGCCTTCCTCATCGCCGCCCGGCCACCCGGCCCGAGCGCGTCAGCCGCGATGATACCGCGCCGCGCGAAGCACATGACACCGCCGTCACATGGCGGCAAAGGGCAGCCTCTAGCCCCGCTTGCGGGCGGCTTTGACCTGGGCCAGGGCGCGGTTGAACTGGCGTTGCGTGTCCAGGGAGTTGTCGCCTTCCTCGCGCTTGGCCGCGGCGTCGCGCAGCGCCTTCTCCGCGGCCGGGAGGGACAGTTCCTGGGCCAACTGGGCGTAGGGGCTGATGATCGCGACCTGGGTCGCCGAGACCGACAGGAAGCCGCCGTCGACGGCGATGACCTCGCGGCCGCCGTCTTCTGTCGTGATCTCCGCCGAGCCCGGCGCCAGCGTGGCGATGGTCGGGATGTGGCCGGCCAGGATGCCGATCTCGCCCTCGGTCGTCGTGGCGATGACCTGGGTGGCGCGGCCGATCCAGACCTCGCGGTCCGCGGCCACGACGTCGACCGGGAAGCTCTCGGCCATCGGCTACTTTCCTTCCTTGAGCTCCGCCGCCTTCTTCTCGACGTCCTCCCAGCCGCCGAGGTTGAAGAACGCCTGCTCCGGGATGTTGTCGCCGTCGCCCTGGCAGAGCTTCTTGAACGCCTCGACCGTCTCCGAGATCGGTACGGTCGAGCCCTCCACGCCCGTGAACTTCGTCGCCATGTACGTGTTCTGGGAGAGGAACTGCTGGATGCGGCGGGCCCGCGCCACGACGATCTTGTCGTCCTCGGAGAGCTCGTCGACGCCGAGGATGGCGATGATGTCCTGGAGTTCCTTGTTGCGCTGGAGGATGCGCTTGACCTCGATGGCGACGTCGTAGTGCTCCTGGCCGATGAACTGGGCGTCGAGGATGCGCGACGTCGAGGTCAGCGGGTCGACGGCCGGGTACAGGCCGCGCGACGCGATGTCACGCGACAGCTCGGTCGTGGCGTC
>JAISTC010000080.1 GCA_031272805.1 Propionibacteriaceae bacterium | reverse complement strand
CGGTCCACGTGATGCTTGAGAGAGGCCAACCAGTCTCACGGTGGCCCCGAGTCTACGCGGCGTCTGCAACGATTCAAGAGGTCAAGTGACATCCCCCACACGGCCCCCGGCAACGTCATGCCGGCGGCCCCGGCATCTGGCGGCGACGTGGTCGACCGTGCGCGGTAGATCCCGGAGCCGCCGGGGTGGCGAGGGGAGTGGAAGGCCGGTGGGTCTGGCACGGCGGAGGGCCTGGAGTGAGACTGGGCAGGAGGCCAAGCACGGAGAAAACAACGATACACTGGTACCGGTACTTAACTATAAAGTACCGGTACCAGCGTATCGTTGTCACGTTCCCCCAGAAAACAACGGTACAGCGGTACCGGTACTCATGTATCGCTACTATCGGGTCTTTGTGTCCAGCGGCCGTTCCAGGACACCTCCGACAGTCCCAGCCACGTGGCCAGGTCCGCCAGCTCCGCGCCCAACTCCGCCGCCACGTGACGTTCGTCCTCGCCCGGCTCCACGTACGCCGCCTGGACCACCAACCGCGAAGCCGCCCGGTCCGCCTTCAGGTCGACCCGCGCCGCCACGTGGTCCCCGAGCAGGAACGGCATCACGAAGTACCCCCACACCCGCTGCTCCCGCGGCACGTAGTACTCCAGCCGGAACTTGACCCCGAACAGCGCCTCGACCCGGGGCCGCGTGAACACGACCGGGTCGAACGCCACGACCAGCGCCCGCGCCGCGACCGTTCTCGGCACCACCGCCCCCACACACCGCCACGCCGGCCGCTTCCACCCCTCGACCGTGGCGGGGACCAGCTCGCCCGCCTCGACGAGCTCCCTGATCGCCGTCCGCACCGCCGGCAACCGTACCCGGAAATAGTCCGCCAGGTCCGCCGCCGTGGCCACGCCCTGCGCCCGCGCCGCCAGCGCCGTCAACGCCCGGTACCGCCCCGCGTCGTCCTCCGGCAGTCCCGGCGGCGCCGGCGGCACGACCCGCTCCGCCAGGTCGTAGCGCCGCTCGAACCCGGCCGTGCGCCCCGCCGACGCCAGTTCGCCTGTGAAGAACAGGTACTCCAGCGCCGCCTTGGCGACCGACCAGTTCCAGCCCCAGCCGGTCTTGCGGCGCGGGTGCGTGGCCTCGAAAAACGTCTGGATGACGCTGGCCGTGACGGGCCCGTGCTCCGTCACGAGGTCGCGGACCCGGGCGACGACGTCGGCGTGGTCCGTGGCGGCCCGGCGCATCGAGCCCCAGGCGTACCGGGCGACATCGCGCCGCCGCCACTCGACTAGGTGGTACACGTCCGGCCGGACGAAGCTGGCCTCGTGGGCCCAGGTCTCCAGGACCCGCCGCCGCTCCAGCGCCCGGTCGAACAGCCCCCGGTCGAACGGCCCGAGCCGGGAGAAGAAGGGGAGCAGGTGGGCACGCTCGACGATGTTGACCGAGTCGATCTGGACGAGCCCGAGCCGGTCGACGACCCGCGTGACGTCGCGGTAGGACGGCTGAGCCGGACGGGGCCGCGCCAACCCCTGGGCGCCGAGGGCGAGGCGCCGGGCCTGGGCGAGAGAGAGCCGGTCGCCGGACATGCCGCCCACAGTACCGGGTCACGTGGAACGAACGTGTGTGACATTGGGGACGGTTCCTTTTGTCACACCTGCCCTGTCATCCTGAGCGCCAGCGAAGGGCTCAGGATGACAGACACCGAGAGTGTGACAAACGGAACCGTCCCCAATGTCACACCCATCCGTCACGGCACCTTGTAGCCCGCGGCTTTCAGCAGTTCGTACCACTCGGGCCGGGTGAGCGTGACGTCGGCGCCGGCGGCGGCGGCCACAACTCGCGCGGGCGTCGTCGTGCCCAGCACGACCTGCCACTGCGCCGGATGCCGCAGGATCCACGCCGTCGCGATCCCGATCGGTTCGACGCCGTACGTGCCCGCCAGCCGGTCGAGGACGTCGTTGAGCTCGGGGAAGTGGTCGCGGTCGCCCAGGAACGTGCCCCGGAAGAAGCCATGCTGGAACGGCGACCACGCCTGGGGCGTGATGTGGTGGAGGCGGCAGTAGTCGAGCAGGCCGAGAGTCCGGTCGATCGACTGGTCGAGCGTGGCCATGTTGATCGCGATGCCCTGGGTCACGAGGGGCGCGTGCGGGATCGAGAACTGGAGTTGGTTGACGACGAGCGGCTGCGTCACGGCGGTCTTGAGCAGCTCGATCTGGGCCGGGGAGTGGTTGGAGACGCCGAAGTGGCGCACCTTGCCCGCCGCCTGCAGCGCGTCGAACGCGGCCGCGACCTCCTCGGGCTCGACGAGCGCGTCGGGGCGGTGGAGGAGGAGCAGGTCGAGGTGGTCGGTCTTGAGGGCCTGGAGCGAGCCCTCGACCTGGCGGAGGATGCGCTCTTTCGAGAAATCGAAGTAGTTGTCCTGCGCGTTGATCCCGCACTTGGTCTGGATGATGATCCGGTCACGCTCGGAGCTGGTCAGCTGGACGGCGTCGGCGAAGCGGGCCTCGCAGTGGTGGTCGGAGCCGCCGTAGATGTCGGCGTGGTCGACAAAGTTGATCCCGGCGTCGAGCGCGGCGCGGAACAGGCTGTTGATCTCGGCGTCGGTCTTCTCGCCGATGCGCATGAGCCCGAGCACGACAGCGGAAGCAGTGAGATCGGTACCAGGCAGGGTGAACATCTTCATAGGGGGCTCCTTCGGAGAGTGGGCGCCCCCAGCGTAGCCGGAACCACGTCACGCTGGAAGCGGTTCCACCAACCCCAATGTCACACCCAGGCCGAGGTGTCAGGCTCCCCCGCCTTGGCGAGGCACGAGCCCGGGCGGGGGAACCTGATACCGCGGCCGGCCCCACACACAATCCCCACCGGCCGAGGCATCGGATGCCGCCGCCCGGTCCTGCGACTCCGGCGCTGGCGCGCCTCCGCGCAGGATGACGTGTGCGTCGCCAAGGCCGCGGCATCCGACACCTCAGCCTCACCTGGCCCTCCGCCCGCGCCCAGAACGCCCAACCCGAGCTTGCCACCGCCGGACCGCGCCCACAGACCCAACCCGACCACGGTTCTGTACGTGACCGCTGGCTGAGGCGTGGAGGGACGGCGTTCGCTCCGCCCGCAGCGCCGCCGCCGCCCCACTGGCGCACAGCGTGACGGTTCGGCGGCCGAGGACGAAGCGTTGGCCGTGCCTTCACGCCGGACGAACCGCCAGACGTGCGAGCGCAGCGAGCAGTAGAGAAGTGTGACAAACGGAACCGTCCCCAATGTCACACCATGGAGAAGTGGAGAAGTGTGACAAACGGAACCGTCCCCAATGTCACACTGGGTTTACCTGGCGTTGATACCGCGTTGAACTGCCGTTGAACTGCCGGCCGCAGCCTGGGGGCATGACACCAGTAATCGAGGTCGAGGACCTCGTCAAGCAGTACAAGAAGACCAAGACCCCGGCCGTCGACGGCGTCAGCTTCACGGTCCAGGAGGGCGAGTTCTTCGCGTTCCTGGGCCAGAACGGCGCCGGCAAGACGACGACGATTTCCATCCTGACGACGACGCTGGCCAAGACGTCCGGCACGGTCCGGATCGCCGGGTTCGACATCGACCGCCAGGCGCGTGAGGTGCGCGAGGCCATCGGCCTGATCTTCCAGCGCCCCAGCCTCGACCGGACCATGACCGCCGAACAGAACATCCGCTTCCACGCCGCCATGTACGGCCTCTACCCCTACCGTCCCAGCTTCCGCTTGATGCCCGCGGACTACCGCGACCGCGTGACCCGCCTGGCCGACATCGTCGGCATCGGCGACGGGCTGTTCAAAGCCGTCGCCAAGCTGTCCGGCGGCATGGCCCGCAAACTGGAGATCGTCCGCAGCCTCGTCCACACCCCCCGCGTCCTGTTCCTCGACGAGCCGACGCAGGGGATGGACGCGCTGGCCCGGCGGAACCTCTGGGACTACATCGACTCCATGCGGCGCGAGCTCGGCACGACCGTGTTCCTGACGACCCACTACATCGACGAGGCCGAGGGGACCGACACGGTCTGTCTGATCGACCGGGGGCGGATCGCCCTGTGCTGCCCGCCGGCCGAGATGAAGGCCACGATGGGCGCGGCCACGCTGGACGACGCGTATGTGGCGTATCTCCGGTCACGCCCGGGGCTGGACGCCACGACGCTGGGCGAGGTCCTGGTGGAGAGCGGGGTGCGGCGATGAGTGCCCTCACCCCCACCACCGCCCTGTTGGCGGAACCCGCGCGCCGGCCGACGTGGTGGCGCGAACTCAACGCCGTCGTCGCCGTGACGGCCCGCGACGTCACGCTGGCGCTCCGCACTCCGGGCATGATCGCGCTCAGCCTGCTCATGCCGATCGTCATGATGGGGCTGATCGGCGGCAACCTGATGGAGAACATGGCGGGCGGGCTGCCGTTCGACTTCGGCCAGTTCATGCTCGTCGGCATGATCGTCAACATGCTCGTCATGACGACGACGATGTCGATGACCTCGCTGATCGACGACTCGGACTCGGACTTCTCCTCCGAGATGCTGGTCGCGCCGGTCTCGCGCTACGCCATCGTCGTCGGCAAGATCCTCGGCTCCTCGTTCACGGCCCTGATCACGGCGGTCGGCGTCATCGCCGTCGGGCTCGTCATGGGGCTGACGTTGTCGCTCCACGCGGCGCTCGGGCTCCTGGCGTTGGCGCCCCTCATGTGCCTGTCCGGCGGCGCGCTGGCGGTCATCGTCATGGGCTCGATCAAGTCGAAGAAGGCGGCCAACCTCGTCGTCATGCTCATCACGATGCCCCAGATGTTCCTGTCGGGGGTCATCATCCCGATCGGCTCGTCCACGGGCGTGCTGTTCGTCCTCAGCCGCATCCTGCCCATGACGTATTGCGTCGACCTCGCCCGCGCCGTCGTCACGGCGGGCACGCCCGAGTACGACAGCGTGGTCCTGTTCAACCCGGCCATCAGCCTGCTGGCGATCGCGGGTCTGACGGTGGTGTGCCTAGTCATCGGCACATGGCTCTACGCGCGCTCGGAAAGAGAGCGCTAGGACAGCGTGACACAGGAACCGTCCCCAATGTCACGCTGTGCGTCAGTCACGCGCCCAACGCGCGAGTGCAGCGAGCAGCCAGGTGTGACAAAGGAACCGTCCCCAATGTCACGGTACGGCCGAGGGGCCAGGCGCCGTGGCGCCTGACCCCTCGACTTGACGGTGCGCGCGGGCGCGCGGCCCGCGTGACCCGTCAGTACCTCAGGTACACCACCTGGGATTGCAGGTACTCGTACAAACCATGCTTGCCGTCGGCGCCGCCGATGCCGGTCTTGCGCCAGCCGGCGTGGAAGCCCTGGAGCCCCTCGAAGTGTTCGCGGTTGACGTAGGTCTCGCCGAAGTTGAGGTCCTTGATGCCCCGCATCACCGTGTTGACGTTGGTCGAGAAGATCGAGCTGGTCAGCCCGTACTCGCAGTCGTTGGCCCACTCGATGACCTGGTCGTAGTCGCTCCACGGGATGACCGGCAGGACCGGCCCGAAGACCTCCTTCTGGACGACGTCGGAATCCTGGCGCGCGCCCGTGATGATCGTCGGCTCGTAGAAGTAGCCGGTCGGCTTGTCGGCCGGGGCGCCGCCGGTCAGGACCTCGCCGCCCTCCACCTTCGCCCGCTCGACGGCGGCCGTGATCTTCTCGAGTTGCGCCTTGTCGACCTGGGAGCTGTAGACACTGGTCGGGTCGTTGGGGTCGCCGTACTGGGCGGCCTCGAACGACGCCTTGAGCTTGGACACGAACTCGTCGTAGATCGACTCGTGGACGTAGGCCCGCTCGCAGCAGTTGCAGACCTGGCCGGAGAAGATCAGGCGCGAATCCGTCACGCCGCGCACGGCGAGGTCCATGTCGGCATCCGGGAAGACGATGGCCGGGGCCTTGCCGCCCAGCTCGAGGGAGGTCTTCATGACCTTGTCGGCCGAGTTCTTGATGATCTCGATGCCGGCCTCGACCGAGCCCGTCAGCGACACCATCTGGATGTCCGGGTGCTTGGTCAGCGCCACGCCGAGGGTGCCGCCGCCGCCGGCCACGAAGTTGACGACGCCCTTGGGCAGGTCGGGGATGTTCTCGGCGATGAGCTGGGCGAACCGGAGGGTCGTCAGCGGGGTCGTCGAGCTCGGCTTGATGACGATGGGGCAGCCGGTCAGGATCGCGGGCGCGACCTTGCGGGCCATGACGAAGAACGGGAAGTTCCACGGGCAGATGCCGGCCACCGGGCCGATCGGCTTCCAGTTGAGCCAGATGTTCTCGTTCGACGTGCCGTCGGCGCGGGCGGAGGACGAGTTGATGACCTCGCCCTCGTAGATGTCGGCCCAGCCGGCGTAGTAGTCGAAGTACGCGGCCGTGAAGCCGATCTCGACCCCGGCGAGCCCGGCGACCTTCGCCTGCTCGGCGATGAGGAGGTCGGTCAGCTCCTGCTGGTGGTCGCGGATGATCTGCGCGAAGCGCTTGAGGTACGCGGCGCGCGCCTCGGCGGGCAGCTTCGGCCAGCTCGAGTGGTACGCCGCCACGGCCGCCGCGACGGCCGCTTCGGCGTCGGCCACCCCGCCCTTGGGGGCTTGGCCGATGATTTCCTGGGTGTACGGGTTCTCGACGTCGATCCACTCGCCTGTCGACGAGGTCACGAGGTCGCCATTGATGAGGTTCTTGTAGGTGCCCACGGAGGGTTCCTTCCTGTGCTGTACCACGATGTACCGACCCGCCGGACCCACGTCACGTTGGGGGGCCGACGGTGCTTGGGTTCATGTCTACCACGTCCAGGCCGAGAAAAGTAGGGGTCGGCCACTGGGGTTTGGGTGGGGGCGGCCGCGGCATCAGGTGCCGCGGGCCGCGCTCGCTGGCGCACGCTGCCGCGGCGCCTGACACCTCGGCCGGGGCTGACACCTCGGCCTGGGCTGACACCTCGGCCGGCTCGGCTGCCTACAGGCTGTCGCCGAAGTCCTCCCGGAACTTGGCCACCAGCTCGTGTTGCCAGTCGCCGACCGGGGTCAGGCGGCCGTAGAAGAAGCGCAGGATCTCCGGCTCCTCGACCCACTTCAGGCCGCCGACGATCTGCCGGTTGCTGTAGAGCCAGAAGATCCGGTCGACGGCGTACTGGATCTGGGACAGCGTGAACACGCGGCGCGGCAGGGCCAGGCGCAGCAGCTCCATGTCGGAGATGCGCTCGGAGCCGTCGGGCTCGCGCTGCTCGGACAGGGTGCCGCGCTCCATGCCCCGGACGCCCGACGCCAGGTACACGGCCGCCGCCAGCGCGCCGGACGGGTACTGGCGCTGGTCGACGTGGTCGAGGAAGCGCATGGCGTCGACGTGCGCGCCCAGGCCGCCGGGCGGCGTGACGACGGGAATGCCCCGCTTGTCCATCTCCGTGACGAAGTGCGCGATGAACAATGGACCTTGGTTGATCATGTCCTCGTCGAGGGTCTCGTCCAGCCCGACCGTGATCGCCTCCATCTCGCGGACCGACATGCCGCCGTACGTCAGGAAGCCCTCGTACATCGGCACCCACGCCCGCATCTGCTCGTAGAGCGCCTGGTCGTTCGTCACGATGCCGCCGCCCCGGCCGAAACCGAGCTTGCGCGCGGAGAAGTAGATGACGTCGCAGAGGTTCGCCATGGCCAGGACGATGTCGTGGATGTCCCAGTCGGCGCACTCGGGCTCCCGCGTCTTGATGAAATACAAGTTGTCAGCGAGCAGCGAGGCGTCCATGACCAGGGGGATGCCCTCGCGGTGGCAGATCTCCGACACGGCGCGGAGGTTGGCCAGGGAGTAAGGCTGGCCGCCGATCAGGTTGGTCCCGGCCTCCATGCGGAAGAAGGCGAAGTTGGCCGCGCCGCGCTCGGCCACGAGCCGCTCGAACGCCGCCACGTCGACATTGCCCTTGAACCGGTTGTCGGAGACGACCTCGACGCCCGCGTGGTCGACCAACTCGACGACCTCACCGCCGAGCGCCGTGATGTGCTGCTTGGTCGTCGTGAAGTGGTAGTTGGTGGCCACGAGCGTGCCCGGCTTGACGAAGTGCTTGGCCAGGATGTGCTCGGCGGCGCGGCCCTGGTGGGCGGGGAGGAAGTAGCGCGTGCCGAAGAAGTCGTTCAGCTTGGCGTGGAGCCGGGCGAACGTGGCGGAGCCGGCGTAGGCGTCGTCGGCGGTCAGCATCGCCGCCTGCTGGCGGTCCGACATCGCGTTGACGCCCGAGTCGGTCAGCATGTCGAGGAAGACGTCTTTGTTCTGCAGGAGGAACGTGTTGTAGCCGGCCTCCTCGATGGCGCGGAGCCGCTCCTCGATCGGCAGCAGGGTCAGTTTCTGGATGATGCGGACCTTGTGCATTTCCAGGGGAAAGGTCTCGCCGGAAAAGTACGTCACCTTCGACATGTGGGGCCTCCGGGGTTGGGTAGCGGACAGAGCCGCGCCCACTCTAGCGGTCCCGGCGCGAGGCCGAGGTGTCTGACGCCGCGGCCCTGGCGACGAACGTCATCCTGCGCGGAGGGACGTCATCCTGCGCGGAGGCCCGCTAGGGCCGGAGTCGCAGGACCGGGCGGCGGCGCCTGACACCTCGGCCTTGCCTGACACCTCGGCCTGCCGGTCTCAGCGGCGTGTTTCGGGGCCAAACCTGGCAGAGTTGCGCTATGCAGATTCTCGTCGTGGATGACGATCAGGCCGTCCGGGATTCGCTCGCCCGGTCGCTCCAGTACATCGGCTACGACGTCGTCACGGCCTCCGACGGCGTCGAAGCGCTGGCCAAGCTCGCCAGTATGAAGGCCGACGCGGTCATCATGGACGTCATGATGCCCCGGCTCGACGGCCTGGAGACCACGCGGATGCTCCGCCAGTCCGGCAACGACGTGCCGATCCTCGTCCTGACCGCGCGTGACGCCGTCAACGACCGGGTCGACGGGCTCGACGCGGGCGGCGACGACTACATGGTGAAGCCGTTCGCGCTGGACGAATTGCTGGCCCGGCTCCGCGCGCTGACCCGGCGCTCGCACCCGGCCGACGGCGCGGGGACCACCGCCGACACGTCCGAGCGGCTGACCTTCGCCGACCTGTCCCTCGACCCGCAGACCCGCGAGGTCTCGCGCGGCGGCCGCCGGATCGCGCTGACGCGGACGGAGTTCGCGCTCCTCCAGACGTTCCTCGAGAACCCGCGCCGCGTCCTGGAGCGCGGCTGGCTGCTCAACGAGGTCTGGGGCTTTGACTTCCCGACGACGGCCAACTCGCTCGAGGTCTACATCGGGTATCTGCGCCGCAAGACGGAGCAGGACGGCGAGCCCCGGCTCATCCACACCGTCCGCGGCATCGGCTACGCCCTGCGCGAGACGGCGGCGTGACCGGAGCGGCGCCCGCCCCCACCCCCGCCGGCCGGCTGTTCGGGAGGCTCCGCGACTTCATCGGCCGCTCGCTCCGCAACCGGCTCATCCTGCTGACGACCCTGGCCGTCGGCCTCGGCGCGTTCATCTCCAGCCTCGTCGTCTACCAGGTCGCCCAGTCCTCGCTCTACGACCAGCTCGACTCGGAGCTCCTCACCATCGCCAACGGCCAGCGTGACGTCGCCGCCGCGCAGCTCGCCTCCAACGCCAACTCCGGGCTGACGACCGAGGGCTTCCAGGTCGAGAACGTCATCGTCATGATCTCCAAGGCCAACAAGGATCCCGTCGTCCCGGCGCGCGGTTCGACCGGCCACGTCCTCAAGATCGGCGACGCCGAGTTCGCGCTGGCCCGGCTCGGGTCCAGTACGCGCGTCCGGACGGGCGAGCGGGACGACGGGACGCCGTACCGGATCGTGGCCGTGCCGTTCCAGGCCACGACGGCCGGCGTCACGACCCACTACGTCCTCGTCATCGGCCGCGACATCACGGGCACGAGGGAGACGCTGGGCGTCCTGGCGCTGATGCAGTGGATCGCCGGGTTGATCGGCATCGCGGTCGGCGCGCTGGCGGGCGTGGCGCTGGCGCGGAGCTCGCTGTCGTCGATCCGCCGCCTCGACGGTGGCGTGGCCCGGATCATGGAGACGGACCGGCTGGACCCCGTCACGATCACGGGCAACGACGAGGTCTCCCGGCTCGGCCGCTCCTTCAACTCGCTCGTCAGCTCCCTGGCCACGTCGCGCGAGCGCCAGCGCCGCCTGATCGCCGACGCCTCGCACGAACTGCGGACCCCGTTGACGTCGCTCAGGACCAACGTCGAGCTGCTCGTCGCCGACGAGAACACGGGCATGTTGCCGCCGGGCGCGCGGGCCGACATCCTGCGCGACATCGCGGAGCAACTGGGCGAGTTCACGGCGCTCATCGGCGACCTCGTGGCCCTGTCGCGCGAGGAGGGGCTGCCGCCGTCGAACCCGGTCGTGATCGACTTCCGCAATGTCGTCATCCGGGCCGTGGCGCGGGCGCAGCGGCGTGGGCCGGGGCTCGACTTCGACGTCGAGCTGGAGGAGACGCCGGTCCTGGGCGACGGCGCCGCCCTGGAGCGCGCCGTCACGAACCTGCTCGACAACGCGGTCAAGTTCTCCCCGGAGGGCGGCCGGATCACGGTCCGGCTGGCCGGGGGCGTCCTGCGCATCCGCGACCAGGGCCCCGGCATCGCCGACGAGGACCTACCTCACATCTTCGAGCGCTTCTACCGCTCCGACCGCTCCCGCAACACACCCGGCACGGGCCTGGGGCTGTCCATCGTCGACCACACCGTGACCAGCCACGGCGGCAGCGTCACGGTGGCCCGCCCGGAAGGCGGCGGAACAGAGTTCACCGTGACATTGCCGGTAGCGGCCGAAGACTGAGGCCTGTCCACAGAGTTGTGCACAGGCTGGGGACAAACTACAGCGCTGTGATTCTCGGGCCACGGCCACGGTGTCAGGCCCCGTGGCTGTCGCTCGTTCCTCGCTCCGTAGCCACGGTGCCCGACCCCGTGGCCCTGGCCGACCCCGTGACCGGCTCATTCGACACTGGCCCTGCCCTCCGGGTAAGGTGGCCCCTTGGTCAATTCGACCCACTCCTGCTGCGGGGAAGCCCCGTAGCCGCACTAGTCCATAGGAGAATCGCTCAATGCGTTCTTATGAAGTCATGATCATCCTCGATCCCGAGGTCGACGACCGCCAGGTCTCGAACGTCGTGGAGAACCACCTCAAGGCCGCCATCAAGGCCGGCGCGCAGGTGACCAACATCGATGTCATGGGCCGGCGCCGCTTCGCCTACGACATCAAGAAGAAGTCGGAAGGGACGTACGTCGTCGTCAACCTCGACGCCGAGCCCGCCGTGGTCAAGGAGTTCGACCGCCGCCTCACCATCGACGAGTTGGTCCTCCGGTCCAAGGTCTTCCGCCCTGACGCCAAGTAACTGTCGGACCCATCCGGCAGACTTGGGCTAGACGCCGGTCCCGGCGCCACCACTCCGAGCGCCGGCCCCTTTGGAGCCGGCGTCAGCCCCCACGAAAAGGACCAACATGGCAGGCGAAACAACCATCACGATCGTCGGCAATCTCACGGCCGACCCCGAGCTGAGGTTCACCCCCAACGGCGCGGCCGTGGCTAACTTCACCGTGGCCTCGACGCCGCGGACGTTCGACCGGCAGACCAACGAGTGGCGGGACGGCGAGGCGATGTTCCTCAACTGCTCCGTCTGGCGCCAGGTCGCGGAGAACGTGGCCGAATCCCTCCAGAAGGGGATGCGCGTCATCGTCCAAGGCCGGCTTCGCTCCCGCTCCTACGAGACGCGGGACGGCGACCGCCGGACCGTGTTCGAGGTTGAGGTCGACGAGATCGGCCCGGCGCTGCGCTACGCGACGGCGAAGGTCACGCGGAACCCGTCCGGCAGCTACAACCAGTCCGCCTACGGCGGCGGCCCGGCGCACTCCGCCCCGGCCCAGGGCGGCTACGGCCAAGGCGGCGCCGGCTACGGCCAGCCCGCCCAACCGGCCTACGGCGGCGGCAACTACGGCGGCGGCGCGCCCGCCGCCGACCCGTGGCAGTCGTCGTCCAACCAACCCCAGGCTGACCCCTGGTCCAACGCCGGCTCGGACGAGCCGCCGTTCTGATCCCCCGGCCCTTCGGGCCGAGCCAACCCATACGGCACATTCCGGCGCGAGCCGGGCTCTGGAAGGAGAGCACCACAATGGCCATTCGGAAGCCCATTTCGAAGAAGAAGATCGTCCCGGTCAAGACCGTCCACATCGACTCGGTCGACTACAAGGACGTCCAGACGCTGCGCAAGTTCATCTCGGAGCGCGGCAAGATCCGCGCCCGCCGCGTGACCGGCCTGACGGTCCAGGACCAGCGCAAGGTCGCCAACGCCATCAAGAACGCCCGCGAGGTGGCCCTGCTGCCCTACGCGTCGACCGCCCGGTAAGGAAGGACTGACATGAAGCTCATTTTGACCCAGGCCGTCGACAACCTCGGCATCGCGGGCGACGTCGTCGACGTCAAGCCCGGCTACGGCCGCAACTACCTGCTCCCGACCGACCGCGCGATCGTGTGGACCCGGGGCGCGGAGAAGCAGATCGAGGGCATCAAGCGCGCCCGCGACGCCCGCGAGATCCGCGGCGTCGACCACGCCAACGAGGTGCGCGCCCAACTGGAGGCGCTGAAGGTCACGGTCAAGGCTCCGGCGGGCCAGTCCGGGACCCTGTTCGGCGCGCTGACGCCCGCCGCCATCGCCCTGGCCGTCAAGGCTGCCGGCGGCCCGGCCCTCGACAAGCGCTCGGTCGTCCTGGCCAAGCCGGTCAAGGCCGTCGGCACGCACACGGTCGGCATCAAGCTCCACGACGCCGTCACGGCGCACATCCAGGTGGAGGTCGTGGCCGCGTAAGCGCGATCTTGTCATCCTGAGCGCAGCGAAGGATCTCTTGACCTACGAAGGCAAGAGATCCTTCGCTGCGCTCAGGATGACAAAGGGGGCGCTCAGGATGACGAAGAGGGCGCTCAGGATGACAGGGTCACGCTCAGTGGGGCAGCGGCGCCAACACCCGGCGGCGATCGTGGTCCCACCGGCGGTCGTGGGCGACCGCGTGGCTGGCCTCTCCTGTCCCGTCGACGCGGGCCGCGAACTCGGGCGCACGGCTGATGCCCTCGCCCGTGTTCAGCACGATCACGTCGCCGTCCTTGACGCAGCCCTGCTCCAGCGCCCGCTCGAAGCCGGCCACGCACGTGACGGACGCCGGGCCCAGCAACAGCCCGGTCGCCGCCAGCAGTTCCCGCGCCACCGTGACGAGCCCGGCCTCCGGCGTGCGCACATACGTACCGCCGCTCCGCCGCACGATGGGCGCCAGGATCGGGTACATGCCCGGGTTACCCGTGGCCAGCGTGGTCACGGCGGTCTGCGGGTCGGCGATGACGGGGTAGTCCTTCTCCCAGCCGTCGGGGAAGCCGCCGGCCACGGCCCGCTCCCAGCCCTGGACCATCGGGTCGCAGGTGTCGAGCTGGGCTAGGACCATCCGCGGCAGCCGCGCGTCCGCCAGGACGCCGACCCCCGCGAGTTCGCGAATCCCCTTGTCGACGGCGATCGGGCCCGTGCCGCCGCTGACGGCCTGGACGTACACGTCGGGAATCCGCCCCAACTGGCGCAGGAACTCGAACACCATCGTCCGCTTCGACTCGACGCGGATGGGATCGATGTTGCCGGCCGAGGTCAAGACGCCTTCGGCGGCGGCAAAGTCGGCGGCAGCCTGCTTGGCGTCGGCGTACGTGCCGTCGACGACGCGGACCGCCTGGCCGAGCCGGCGGATCTCGTCGACCGACGCCTGGTTCTGGCCGCGCGGCACGAACGCCGTCAGCCGGACCCCGGCCAGCGCCAGGTAGGTCGCGTAGGCCGTGGCGATGTTGCCGGTCGACGCGACCACGAACCTGTCCACGCCCCACTCGCGCAGGAGCGACGCGGCCATCGACGCGGCGACATCCTTGAACGTGCCCGTGCCGCCGTTGAGGTCGTTGCGGGCCGCCACGACCGTGACGTCCAAGCCGAAGTCACGCCGGGCGCGGTCCTCGAGGAACGCCCAGCGTTCGAGTGGGGGAGTGCCCTCGCCGCGCGTGACGGGTGCGGCCGAACGGCCCAGCGGCAAGAAGTCCCGGTAGTGCCAGAACGACGCCGGGTGGCCGCCGAGCAGGGCGGCGAGGCCGGCGTAGTCGGCGGAGTAGGCGAGGTCGGCCCGATTGGCACCGCAGGCGGGGCAGCGCTGGCCCGCGCCGAACCAGGCGCCGAAGTCGGGGGTGGTGTGGCCGCAGGCCACGCAACA
The DNA here is from genome assembly GCA_031272805.1 of Propionibacteriaceae bacterium. Classification (GTDB taxonomy): domain Bacteria; phylum Actinomycetota; class Actinomycetes; order Propionibacteriales; family Propionibacteriaceae; genus WQYJ01. The sequence goes on along the minus strand of JAISTC010000080.1, from coordinate 7,459 downwards.
GAGCTCGTAGGTCTGGTCAGTTGAGCAAGTCATGAGGTGTCCTTGGGGTGGGTCACGGTCCCAGGGACCCCGGCAGTGGTTGGTTGCCTCCGTGTCCGCCGCCGGGGTCCCCCGTACCGTGGGGGCCGGTGGGTTAGGAGGCCACGACGAAGTCGTGGAACAACAAGCTGGAGACCCCGAGGGCCAGCAGCAGGTTGAACACGGCCGCCGCGCCGAACACGAGGATCGGCCGCCAGCCGGCCTGCTTGATCGACGTGACCTTGAACTCCAGGCCGATCGACACGAACGCCAGCGTCAGGAAGTACTGGTTCAGCGTCTTCACGACCGAGGAGAACTGCGCGCCGCCCTCGGGGTCGCCCGACAGCCAGACCGTCGCGATGATCGACGCGGCGATGAAGCCCAGGACGAACTTCGGGAAGCGGTACCAGATCTCGATCGGGCGGGGCTTGTCCGCGGTCTTGTCGACGCGGAACGCGAACCAGGCCGTGAGGAGGACCGCGACGACGCCGATCAGCGCGTTCTGGGTCATCTTCACGATCGTGGCGACCTTGAGGGCGTTCTCGCCCGCGATGGCGCCGGCCGCGGCCACGGCCGCCGTCGTGTCGATGTTGCCGCCCAACCAGGCGCCCGTGACGGCCTCGTTCAGGCCCATCACGCCCGCCAGCCAGGGCAGGATGAAGATCGACGGCAGGGCGAAGATGATGACCAGCCCGGCGGCGTAGGCGAGTTGCTCCCGCTTGGCGCGGACCGCGCCGGCGGCGGCGATGGCGGCCGAGACGCCGCAGATCGACACGGCCGTGGCCAGGAGGGCCCGGAGGCGGTCGTCCAGGCCGAGCTTGCCGGCCAGGAACCACGTGAAGCCGAACACGCACGTGATCATGATGACGCCCTGGACGAGCGCCGACGGGGCGGCCGAGACCAGGGTCGTGATCAGGATCGTGGCGCCGAGGAGCACGAGGCCCGTCTTGATGAAGAACTCGGTGCGGAAGCCGGAGCTGAGCTTGTCGCGCAGCCCGAGGGCCCTCAGCAGCCAGTTGAGGAGGAGACCCAAGGCAATCGCGTAGATGGGGTATTCGATGCTCGCGCCGATCCCGGACAGGCCGCCGTCCGCCGTCCACTTGGGAACGTTGACGGAGAGGTAGCGGGCGGCGACGCCGCCGACCAGGACAACAAAAAGGCCGCCGAAGAAGTAAGGCGTCCAGAGGTGTTTGCCTTCTTCGACGACGGACTGGTCGAGAGCATCGGGCTGGATAGGGGCAGGGGCGCCGGCGAGGGCGTCATGGCGTTCTTCAGTGTGGAAAGTCACGCGGCCGCCGGGGTCACGCTCTTCCACGGCCTCGAGGTCGAGATGGACATCGGTCATAGCGGCAGCATCCCCTTCGTGATCAGTCCGAGCATGGCGAGCACGACGATGGCCAGGCCAACGATCGTTGCCACCCAATCCTCGGAGAGCGCGAACTTGCGCGCCGCCTCGGTCGGCACGGGCGTGCCGGCCGCAGTGTGGTTGGACATGTGGTCCTCCTGTGGTTGGTGGGCGGCCAGCCCAGCCCGCAGTCAGGCAGGGCGAGCCGATTGATGGTGGAGGCGGCCCCAATCTACCGGCCCGCCTTGGGGTAGGAAACAGCTTTTCCGTCAAGAATCCGTCAAGAGCAGCGTCACGCGCACCCTGGGGTCGGGTGAGCCACGGGGTCGGGGACCGTGGCGACGGAGCGAGGCCCGTGCGACAGCCACGGTGCCCGACCCCGTGGCGATGGCGCTCACGGCTCTGCCAACCGCGCCAGCTTCTCGATCAACAGCCGTTCTGCGACGGCCTCCGGGACCGCCTCGATCAGCGCCAACATCGGCGCCTGCTGGCCGGGAATGGCGGCATCGTCCCGCGCGGCCAGGCCAAAGGCTGCGAGCAGGGCCCAGGCCGACTCGGAGTCCAGAGTGGAGGCGTCCCGGCTGTCGGCGCCATGGGGTCGGGGGCCGTGGCTACGGAGCGCGGCACGAGCGACAGCCAGGGACCCCGACACCGTGGCATCCCCCGAGACCAGGGACTTCCACAGCGCGGCGCCGTCCACCGGCGGCCGGCCGCGCACGGTGTCCGCGGCCTGGACGAGCGCCGGGACGAGTTCCGGCAACCGCCCCTCCGTCACGGGCGTGGCGGTCAGGTGGGCGGTGGACGGTAGGTGGACGCCATTGGCCTGGGTCAGGCCCGGCTGCATCTGGATGGTCCAGCCGAGCGGCCGCAGCGCGTCGGCCCAGTGGTGCGGGTCGACGCGCCGGTCCGGCGCCACGCCGAGGTCGGCCGTGGCGGCGAGCATCGGCCCGAGCGGCGCCCCGAAGACCGCCAGCCCCTCGATCCCCTCGATCGCCGCCCGCAGACCGGCCACGGCGCGCGCCACCCGGGCGGTCAGCGTGACGAAGCCGGCGCGGCCGAGCGCCTGGATGACGGCCCACCCGGCGGCCAGGGCCATGGCCGACTTCGATCCGAGCATCGTCGCGTTGACGAGGGGGTAGCCGGCCCAGCCGCCGCAGGCGAAGAACTGGCGGCGCTGGCGGTCGCGGCCCCGTTGGAGCAGCACGGAGATGCCCTTGGGCGCGAAACCGAACTTGTGGAGGTCGACGGCGACGGACGTGACGCCGGGGAGGCGGAAGTCGAAGGTGGGGATGTCGCTGCCGGCGGGCCAGAAGGGGAGGGTCAGGCCGCCCATGCAGGCGTCGACGTGGCAGGGAATGCCGGCCTCGGCGGCGGCCGCGGCGATGTCGGCCACGGGGTCCATGATCCCGAACGGGTAGGACTCGGCCGACGCCACGACGAGGGCCACGTCGTCGCCGAGCCGGGCGGCGACCTCGGCCGCGTCGACCGAGCCGTCCGCGTTGACCGGCACGAGGTCGACGGTCAGGCCGAAGTACTGGGCCGCCTTGCGGAACGTGCCGTGGCCGGTGACGGGGAGGACCAGCCGGGGCTGGCCGCCGCCGGGATGCGCGTCGCGCCAGAGGTCGCGGGCGGTCTTGACGGCGAGGAGGTTGGACTCGGTGCCGCCGGTCGTGGCGGCGCCGACGGTGTCCGCGTCGCCGTGCAGGAGGTCGCGGACGAAGCCGACGACCGCGCGCTCCAGGTGGGCGACGGACGTGAACGCGGCGGGGTCGAGGCCGTTGACCGGGAGCATGGCCTGCGTCGCCCGGGCGACGAGGTCGTCCAGCTCGGGCAGCCCCGTGTCGAAGACATAGGCGAGGATGCGCCCGCCGTGGGTCGGGGCGTCCGCCGCCCGCCACTGGGCCAGTTGCCCGAGGATGTCGTCAGGGTGCCGCGCGAAATCGAAGGCCATGCGCGCAACCTACACCGCGGCCAAGGCCAAGGCGTCAGGCGGCGCGGCTCAGGCCGAGGTGTCGGGTGCCGCGGCTCAGGCCGAGGTGTCGGGTGCCGCGGCCTTCGCGACGAAGGAGCGCGGGCGGCGGCACCCGATACCGCGGCCGTCCCCCTGGTCGTGGCGGACGGACGCCAGGCTCCCGCCCGTCGGCCTACTTCTCAACCTCGGTGATCGTGGCCGCGGCGGCGGCGCGCTGTACGGCTTTGGCGCCCTCGATGGCGCCGGCCTTGCTCGCGTAAGCCTGGCCCGTGGCCACCACCTCGCCGTTGCCGGCCTTGAGGCGGAAGCGGTATTCGCCCTTGGCGTCGGGATAGATCTCAAACTTGGCGGCCATGAACGACTCCTTTGTGTCATGGGGTTGTTGGCGGCCATTATGCCACCGCGGCCCGGCTACAGCAGCAGCCGAACCACGCGTCCCCCGTGACCCGATATCCTCCCCCGCCAACAACGAGACACAGTACCGGTACCGCTGTACCGTTGTTTTTCCCGCCAGAAAACAACGGGACAGCGGTACCGGTACTGTGTCTCGTTGTCTGTCTCGCTGTCTAGCTGCCCGTGAAGGTCCGGTTGGCCTTGTCGTAGCCCAGGATGATGGCGTCGCCCCTGGTCACGGTCAGGTCGCGTACCTGCGGCGCGTCGCCCAGCAGCATCTGTTCCGCGCGTTTGCGCCGCGTGAAGCGGATGCGGTGGTTGATCCGCGTGACGTCCGCGGGCGTGGCGGGCCGGCGTTCCCCCAGTACGCCGGTCAGCTTGACGCCGAAGTAACCCCCCTTGCGGACCTGCTGGAGAATCTGCCACTTGCGCGTGTTCTCCGCCAAGAAACAGAAGTTCTTGTTCTGCTCTGCGTTCCGGCCCAGCGTCCGCGGGAAGCGCTCTAGGAAGAAGCCGGTGCGGTCGGCGTTGAGCACGAGCGACCCGATCGGCGTCACGGTGGGAACGCCGTCCGGGTCGACCGTGGCCAGCGCCACGTAGTACGTCGCCTTCATGGCCTGGTCGACGTAGGCGAGGATCGCGGGCCAGTCGCGGTCGAGGTCGAGTTGCACGGGGGGCCTCCATTCGTCGGGGGGCGGGCCCGTCCGGGTCCCGCCGGACATGGGCCCATCGAACCACATCCAGACGGTGTCACGCGGTGACGACCGCCGTCAGCGTGACGCGGCCCTGGCGGACCCAACAATAAAGTACCGGTACCGCCATACCGTTGCTGGAAAACAACGATACAGCGGTACCGGTACTGGAAGGTGTTGTTACGCGGGGTCGCTCGGGGACGTGACCTTCAGCGTGCCGTCGATGATCTGCTGGCGCAGGTCGTCGACCTTGGCCTTGAGGTCGTCCGACACCTTGGAGTCGAAGTCATGGAACGGCGCGATGTCGACGCCGCCGTTGGCCAGCGTGCCGACGTACGGCTCGGAGTTGAAGCCCGTGGTCGAGCTCGCCTTGATCGTGTCGAAGACGGCCGCGCCGATCTCCTTCATGACCGAGGTCAGGATGACGCTGGACGAATCCGGGTTGGTCAGGGCGCCGTCGGCGTCGACCCAGATGACCGCCACATCGCCGGCCTCCTGGGCCGCCTGGAGGGTGCCCGCGCCCACCGGGCCGGCGACGGGCATGATGACGTCCGCGCCCTGCTGGATGAACTGCTCGGACAGGTTCTTGCCCTTGGCCTGGTCTTCGAAGTCGCCGGAGAAGGAGCCGTTCTGCGCGGCCTTGTCCCAGCCGAGGACCTTGACGGACGTGCCGTTGTCCTCGTTGTACTTGGCGACGCCGTCGACGAAGCCGTCCATGAAGATCGTCACGGTCGGAATCTGCATGCCGCCGAACGTGGCGACCGTGCCCGTGGTCGAGTAGCCGGCCGCGACGTAGCCGGCCAGGAACGCGGCGTCCGACGTCTTGAAGATGAGGGACTTGACGTTGGTCTGGCTGAGCGAGTTGTCGTCGATGATGGCGAAGTTCTTGTCCGGGTTGGCGTCGGCCGCCGCGCCGGTGGCTTCGGCCAGGAGGTAGCCGACCGTGATCGTCAGGTCACAGCCCTGGTCGACCATGGCGTCGATGTTCGGCGCGAAGTCGGCGGCGTCCTTGGACTCGGCCGAGGCCTTCTGGACGCCGAGGTCGGAGACGGCCTGCTCGAGGCCCTCATAGCCGGATTGGTTGAATGACTTGTCTTCGAAACCGCCTGAGTCGGAGACCATGCAGGCGAGGTACTTCTTCTCCGAGCCGGAGTCGGAGCCGCTACAGGCGGACAGGGCGAGGGCAGTGGCGGCAACGACTGCCGCGACGACTGCAGTTTTCTTCACGTGTGTACTCCTCGTGAGTGTGGCTTGGTTCAGTACGAGGGAATCGCCCGATTCCCTGACTGGTCACAACCTATCCGCCACCCCACCCGTCACGCACGCCCAGACCGCCCCAAGTCGGTCACGATTGTGTTGCGATTCGCCGCCCACAGAGCCAGCCACGCCAGCCGTCGGGTCGGTCACGCTGGCCGTGGGGTCGGGCACGCTGGCTACGGAGCGAGGAACGAGCGACAGCCAGGGGGCCCGACACCACGGCCCCGCCGCCGTCACCCGCTACCCTGGTCGCCAGCCCCGTCTCCGCCCCAACGGATCGACACCATGAGAAGACCACTTGCCCGCCTCGCCCCGACAGCCGCCCTGATCCTGCTGGCCCCAGCCCTCGCGGGCTGTGCGGATGGGGACTCGGGCCTGCCGCGCGTGACCGGAACCACCGTGGATGCCGCTCCGGCCAGCGCGGGGCCGACGGACTACGCCGCCATCGCCCAGGCGATGTACTCGTGCCTCAAGGCGGAAGACATCCCTGTCCAGTTCGACATGGGGCCGAACGGGCAACAGAGCTTGATCACGTTCGATCAGACTCGGTCCGTCCTGTGGAGCTTCGCCGACGGCTATGTCCAGTCGACTCCATCCGCCGCCGACCTGGCCGCCGCCAAGAACGAGGAGCAGGATCAGGCCGTCAACGGCGATCCGACGAAGGCCACGGTCGGGTCGCCCCTGCTCGAGGTCGACGGCGTGGACTACTCCGACCTGTGGGCGGGCTGTCTGGCGTCGACGGGCTACGACCCCGACGCGCCGTGGACCGACTTCGACGTGGAGGCCCTCGTGACGGAGGTCAACCGCGCGACCGTCGAGGCGTCAAACGCCTGGGCCAAGTGCGCGCGGGAGAACGGTTTCCCGACCGTCATCGACGCGGTCATGCCGACTGACAATACGTCTTTCTCAACTGTCGCGGCCCTCCTTCCGGCCTCCATCACGGAGGAGGAGCTGCGGCAACTGCTGGCGGTCTGCCCGAACTTCGACCCGGCCATCGAGGAGAAGAACGAGGCGCTGAGCGAGGACCCGGACGCGTATGTGCCGGGCCAGACTCTGCCCGAGGGCTTCACGTACCAGCCCAGCATCGGCTTCGACTACCCCGACTTCGACTGCGAGGACAGCCGGACCGAGAACCCGACGGGGGAAGTCGCCCGCCTACTGGAGCTCTGCGACATCCTGGATGAACCCCTGATGGAGTACATGCTGGCCAAGGGCTGACAACACATTCCAGTACCGGTACCGGTGTATCGTTGTTTTTCGGCAACGATACGGTGGTATCGGCACTTGGCGTCTCACGGGGCCGCTCAATCGAATAGCTCGCTCCAAGTGGGTGGGAATTGTGGGTTAGAGCGAGCTATCGAGAGGTCACGCCGGGCGCAGCGCTGGCGCAATCACACCCGTTCGAGGAGGCGTCTGCTGGAAGATAGCTCGCTCTAACCGTAGAAAGTGTGGTACTTCGAGCGAGCTATCGCAGAGGTCGCGTCCGCCATCACGCCGGTTCTCACATCGCGATGACTGGTCCACCTCGTGGACGGTAGCTCGCTCTAGCCGCAAAAAGATCGGCTGCCGCCGGGATGACAACACGGTTGGGATGCCAAGGGGATCGCCATAACAAGACTCTTTGTCATCCCGACAAAAGTCGGGATCTCTTGGCGTGACCCTGGGTTCGGGCCTAGCGGCTACTCTGGTCATCATGACTGACGCACCTGACCAGCCTGGGCTCATTGTGGGGCAGGGGCCTGACGGCGAGCTGTATGTCCTGGACGCCGCGCCCGAGGCGCT
>JAISTC010000078.1 GCA_031272805.1 Propionibacteriaceae bacterium | reverse complement strand
GCCACGTCGCCCGCCTCCCAGCCGAGGACCCAGAGCTGGCGGGCGCCGCCCGCCGTCACGTGGACGCGGAAGACGTGGTCGGCCAGGCCCCGGTGGGAGATGCCGGCGCGGTGGGCCTTGCCGAGTTCCCGCCACATCAGGCGCAGGAGCCGGTCGTCGACCTCCTCGGGCGCCAGGTCGGTCACGGACGTCGACGGGGGCACGGGGTCGCGGATGATGAGCATCGAGTCCATCGCCTCCGCGATCGCCACCACGCCGGGCGTCCGGACCCCCGCCTCCTTGACCGAGTACGCCAGCAGCGCCGCCCGTTCCGCGGACTGCCGCAACGACGTGACGGAGCGCGGGTCGATGCCGCGCGAGCGGAGCTGGCGCCACCAGCGGCCGAGCACGCCGACGACCTGGCGGTCGCCGTCGAGGACGATGACGTCGAACATCTCCCCGGACGTCGTCTTGAGCGCGTAGAGGCGGTGGTCGGCGAAGAACTGGGGGACCTGGACACGGCGGACCGGGCGGCCCTCGTCGGCGTCGAGCTGGACGAGGCTGGCGCGGTCGAGCGTGGCCGGGTCGTAGCCGACCTGGCGGAGCCCCGCGATCAGGTCCGGGCCGTAGGCCCGCTCCGACGGCACGCCGACCGTGTAGCGGCAGGCCAGCCCGATCAGGCAGCCGACGAGCAGGGAGAGCCCGATGCCGCCGAGCGTGACGCGCTGGGTCAGGATGTCGACGCCGACCGTGACCCACAGCAGCGTCCACGAGATCGTCAGCGACTTGCGCCGCGCCGGCTTCGACGCGGCCACGAGCAGCGCCGTGATCGCCGCCGCGTACGACTCCATCGTGATGGCGGGCGGGTAGCCCAGCGCCAGGCCGGAGAACAGGCGCTCCGGCGCGAAGGTCTTGAGCAGTTCGGCCACGATCGTGTTGAGGATCAGGCCGATGAGGCTGGCGGCCAGCGCGGTCAGGAGGATGCGGGACTGGCGGCGCAGCAGGAGCGCGACCGACACGGCGATGGGCGCGAACAGGACGAGGATCGTGCGCAGGGCGAGGACCGGGCCGGTCAGCAGGCGCTGGAACCACTTGGCCACGCCCTGGACGTCCTCGGTCAGGCCCTGGGTCGTGTGGCCGGCGTAGACGACGAGCAGGCAGACCAGCGCCATGCCGACCGCGCAGCCGATGATGCCGAGCAGGTCGGCGGGGTAGCGCAGGCGGACGGCCGGGTGGTCGTGGACGCCGACCGCCGTGGCGCGTTGCAGGGTCACGACGACCGTCGGCTCCGTGTGGACTTCAGGGATGTCCGTCACGATGGGCAGCGGCGGCTGGTCGGGTCCGGGCTGGAGCGGGGCGGGTTCCAGGGCAGGGGCCGCTGCCGCGTCCGGGTCGGGGGAAGCGGTGGCCTGTACCTGGTCGTCAACGGACATCAGCCTGAGTGTACGTCGTGCGGGCGCTGGAGCCGGGGATTAGCGGCACCCCGCTTGTCGTCCCCGGGGTGTGCGAGACTGGACGCGCTATGACTGAAACCCTGGCCTCACCTCGGCGGGTGCGCGTGCGCATGACCGCCGCGGATCGGCGTGACCAACTGGTCACGGTCGCCCGGAGCTGCCTGGCCGAGAAGGGGTTCGACGGGACGTCGATCGAGGAGATCGCGGCCCGGGCGGGCGTGTCCAAACCCGTCGTCTACGAGCACTTCGCCGGCAAGGAGGCGATCTACGCGGTCGTGGTCGACCGCGAGGTCCACGCGCTCCTGACCGCCATCCGCCGCGCCCTCCAAACCCCCGGCGCGGGCTCCCGGCGGCTCCTGGAACTCGGCACGATGGCCCTGCTCGACTACATCGAGGCTTGTCCCGAGGGGTTCCAGATCCTCATGCGGGACACCTCCGAAACCGGCGGCGGTTCCTTCGCCTCCATCCTCAACGACGTCATCGAGCGCGTCGAGGGCCTCCTCACCCCCGTCTTCGCCGCCCGCCAGATCGACGAGAAGGCCGCCCTCCTGTACGCCCAGGCGCTGACCGGGCTGGTCGCCATGACGGCGCAGTGGTGGCTCGACAACCCCGAGCTGACCAAGGCCGAGGTCGCCGGCCACCTCGTCAACCTGGCCTGGAACGGGCTCCACCACCTCGAACGCGACTTCACGGTCGAGCCCGGCCCCAGCGTGACGCCGGAATAGCCCTCGACTAGCCCTCGACCAGCCCTCTAATCGACCACGTCGAACGTCCAGCGCGTCTCGCGCCGGTACTCCTCGCCTGGCCGCAGGGCGATGCTGGGGAAGTCCGGGCGGCCCGGCGCGCCGGGGTAGTCCTCGGCCTCGATGGCGATGGCGCCGTAGGGGACGGGGAGGCCGTGGCCGCTGTAGACCTGGACGGCGGGGCAGTCCGTGGCCAGGCGCAGGCGGCGGCCGGAGCTGGGGTCGGCCAGCTCGACGGCGACCTGGTCGAGGCCGGGGGCGTCGAGGACGAAGGCGTGGTCGAGGCCGCCTGCGGCGGCGATCTGCGGGTGGGGGTCCGTCACGAGGTCGCCGAGCCGGCGGGGACGGCGCAGATCCAGCGGCCCCTCGACCGGCGCGGGCGCGCTCGGCAGCGGGATGAGGCCGGGCCCGACGGGGAGGTAGCGGCCCGCGGCGACGGCCAGGGTCTCATCAAGCATCGGGTCGGGAGAGCCGGACAGGTTGAAGTAGGCGTGGGCGCAGATGTTGGCCAGGGTGGGCGCCTCGGCCGTGGCCGTGATGACGTGGGTCACGGTCTGCCCGGCAACGCGGTACTCGACCGCCAGGTGGAGGGGGCCGGGGAAGCCGCCGCGGCCGGCGGGCCAGTCGACGGCCAGGCGGACGTGGTCCTCGCCCTGGTCGGCCACGGCCCACGTCAGCCGGTGCAGGCCGCCGGGACCCGAGTGGAGCGTGTTCTCGCCCTCGTTGCGGTCCGTGGCGAACGTGACGCCGTCGAGCGTGAACGCCGCCCCGGCGATGCGGTTGGCGACCGGGCCGACGATCTCGCCCAGGTAGGAGCGCGCGGCCAGCCGCTCGTCCGCCGTGGCGTAGCCCGGGCAGACCCGGCCCAGGGCGCCCGCCCGGTCCGGCACCCACAGGCCGTTGACCGCCGCGCCCAGCGTCCAGATGTCCACGCGGCAGCGCGCGTGACCGATCGTGATGATGTCGTTCATGGGACAACGCTAGCGGGCAGGGCGGCGGATCGGTCTGTGGGAGGGCGCACGACCGGGGTCGGGTCTGTGGTCCAAGCTGTGGTGACAGTCCCCCCGGACACCGCTCGGCGGAAAAGTCGCGTCTGGTTGGTGAGTCCGGGGGGACAGTGCCCGGGGTCGGGAGTTAATCCCGCAAGGTGGCTTTCCAGGGGCGTTGCTTGGTTGTGAGGCGGACCGCTTCTGTCGAGACGCCCAGCGCGGTCAGGAAGATCGCCATGCGGACGTTCAGGCCGTTGTCCGTCTGCTTGAAGATGGCGAGGCCCGGCAGGGCGTCGACGTCGGTCGAGAGGTCGAAGGAGTCGGAGCGGGAGTCGCGCGGCAGCGGGTGCATGATGACGACCTCCTCGTTGCCCGCCTCCCGCAGCATCGCCCGGTTGAGCAGGTCGCCGCGGGCGTTGGCCTGGGCCAGCTCCTCGGTCATCCGCTCGCGCTGGACGCGCGTCGCGTAGACGACGTCCGCGCCGCGCACGGCGTCGACGACGGTGTCCGCCTCCGCCACCCGGTGGCCCCGCTCGACCGCGTACCCGGCCACGGCGGCGGGCAACTCCAACGACGGCGGCGAGAACAGCGTGACCGTCAGGTGTTCGTACAGGCTCAACAGCTTGATCAGCGAGTGGACGGTCCGGCCGTACTTGAGGTCGCCGAGGATGGCGATGTGGCAGCCGTCGACCGTCTTGCCGCGGGCGCCCAGCTCCTTCTCCATCGTGTAGACGTCGAGCAGCGCCTGGCTCGGGTGTTCGCCCGCGCCGTCGCCCGCGTTGACGACCGGCACGGTCGACGCGGCGGCGAACTGGGCGACCGAGCCCTCGTCCGGGTGGCGGACGACGAGGACGTCCGAGTAGCCCGAGACGACCCGGGCCGTGTCGGCGATCGACTCGCCCTTGGCCATGGACGAGAAGGTGAAGCCCGTCGTCGTCGTGACCTCGCCGCCGAGCCGCAGGAACGCGGACTCGAACGACAGGCGCGTCCGGGTCGACGGCTCGAAGAACAGCGACCCGAGCATGGCGCCGTCGAGGACCGTGCAGACGGCCTGGCGCTGGGCGATCGGGCCGACGGCGTCGGCCAGGCCGAAGAAGCGGGCCAGGGTCGGGCGGTCGAACTGGGCGACGGAGAGCAGGTGGCGGCCCTGCTCGAACAGGGGTAGGTCGGTCACGGTCGAAGGCTACTACGCGGGCCGAGCGGGCCGATCGCGGATGACGTTACCGATCAGCCAACCAACGTCCTAGCGGCGGGCGGGGCGGCGCGGGAGGGTGGGGGCATGGCGGTGGTGACAAGGACTGTGGCGCGCGGCGTGGCCTACGCGACGGCGGACGACTTTGTGTTCGGGCGGGCCGCCCGCCCCGTGACGACGAGGAGCGGTCTCGTCATCGGTGGCGGGACGGTCTTCCCGGAGATCAACTTCACGTTGCCGCCGATGCTCGTGACGGATGCCACGATGGCGGACGTGCTGGCGCAGTACCGGGCCATCGCCGAGGGGATCTGCGAGCGCGCGGCGGCGCTCCAGGTCCCCGGCTTCGTGGCGGAGATCGAGACCCTGCCGCCGATGACGTTCCACCCGGAGTGGGGGCTGGCGGTCTGCCGGACCGTGGCCGACGTCCTGGGCGAGTTCGAGGCGGCCCACGGCGTCCCGACCGCCCTGCGGCTGACGCCCAACGACATCCGGGAGGGGCGTGACCTCGAACACCTCTGGCACGGCCGCCACTGGGACCTCATCATGGAGGTCTGCGCCGGGGCGGCGGCCGCCGGGGCCGACCTGCTCGCCATCGAATCGGTCGGCGGCAAGGAGGTCCACGACGAGGCGGTCATGTACTGCGACCTGGCCACGGCCGTCACGGCGTTGACGGTCCTGGCGCCGCGCGACATGGAGCGGCTGTGGACGGCGATCGCCGCCATCGGCGCCGACACGGGGGCGACGCCGGCGGGCGACACGGCCTGCGGCTTCGCCAACACGGCGATGGTCCTGGCCGAGCGCCACTACATCCCGCGGGTCTTCGCGGCGGTCGTCCGGGTCGTGGCGGCGGTGCGGAGCCTCGTGGCCGTCGAGTGCGGGGCGCGGGGGCCGCACACGGACTGCGGCTACGAGGGCGTCTACGTCAAGGCGGTCACGGGCACCCCGGTCGCCATGGAGGGCCGGACCGCCGCCTGCGCCCACTTCTCGCCGGTCGGGAACGTGGCGGGCTGCGTGGCGGACCTCTGGAGCAACGAGTCGGTCCAGAACGTCAAGCTGCTGGCCGGGCCCGCGCCGAGCGTGTCGTTCGAGCAACTGGCCTACGACTGCCGCCTGTTCAACACGGCCACGGCGCGCGGGCCGGCCGCCGCGCGCGCCCTCCGCGACCTCCACTCCGAGTCGGACGCCGGCCTCGACCCCCAGGCCTGGGTCCTCCGGCCCGACGTCGTCGTCCGCCTGGCCGGCGCGATCGTGACCGCCGACGGCGACTACGCGCGGGGCGTGACGGCGGCGCGGGCGACCCTCGAGGAACTGCGCCGGGCCCACGCCGCGGGCGAGCTGGCGCTGGACGGCCGCGAGGCCGACTGGCTCGACGCGCTGTCGCGGGCCGCCGACGACCTCCCGCCCGACGCGGCGGCGGCGCTGGCCGGCCTCGACAGCGAGGCCTTTGACCCCAAGAAATACGATTTGTAACCGGTCAGTCGGCCGACTAGTCGAAGGAGACACGATGACGACTGTGGAGAGCCTCTGCGAGGCGGTCCAGAAGGGCAAGACCAAGGATGTCCTCGCCCTGATCGAGGCGGGCCTGGACGAGGGGGTGGCGCCGGAGGAGCTGCTCAACGAGGGGCTGCTCAAGGGCATGGGGCTGCTCGGAGTGCGGTTCAAGAACAACGAGGTGTTCGTGCCGGAGGTCCTGCTGGCGGCGCGCGCGCTCAACAAGGGGACCGAGCTGCTCAAGCCCAAGCTCATCGAGGCGGGCGTCGAGGCCAAGGGCAAGGCCGTCATCGGCACGGTCCTGGGCGACCTCCACGACATCGGCAAGAACCTCGTCAAGATGATGCTCGAAGGCTCGGGCTTCGAGGTCGTCGACCTGGGCGTCGACGTGTCGGACCAGCGGTTCGTCGAGGCCGTCGTGGCCGAGGCGCCGGACGTCCTCTGCCTGTCCGCCCTGCTGACGACGACGATGGGCCAGCAGAAGACCGTCGTCGCGGCGGTTGAGGCCGCCGGGCTCCGGGACAAGGTCAAGATCCTGGTCGGCGGCGCGCCCGTGACGCCGAACTTCTGCGCCGAGATCGGCGCCGACGGCTACGCGCCGGACGCGGCCTCGGCGGCGGAATTGGCCACGGCTATGCTGGAGCGATAGTCCACACCAGCCTTGTCCTCGCCGCGGCCGCCGACTGGGCGGCCGCTACGGGCGTGCCCACCCTCGTCTTCGGCTTCGCCGAACGGGCTCTGCTGGGCGGCGCGGGGTTCTGCGCGGCCTGCCCCTGGGCGCTGTCGGGCCGCTGCGACCCCGCGGTGGCCCACCGCTTCGGCTGCTACCAGGCCGAGCGCTGGGACGGCCAGTACGTCTACTACTGCCCCGTCTCGTTCACGTTCGTCGCCACGCTCGTGGACGAGGACGGCCGGCCCGGCCACGGGCTGGTCGCCGGGCCGCTGGTCATGGGCGAGGTCGAAGACCTGGTGGACGACCTGGACCCGGCATTGCTCCCGCGGCTGGCCGAGTTGCCGCGCCGCAGCGCCGCGGCGGTCGGCGCGCTGGCGCGCGTCCAGCAGGCGATGGGGCGGCACCTGGCCGGGTCGGCGGTGGCGCGGTTCGCCGGTGCAGGGGAGGTCACGCGGTCCGCGGCTGGCGCCGAGGCCGCGCCGAGCGTGACGTCGGCCGAGGCCGGGGGGCGCGTGACGTCGGCCGACCCGCCGCCGGCCGGGGCCCACCGGTACCCCGTGGACGTGGAGCGGCGGCTCGTGGCGATGATCCGGCGGGGCGACCGGGCCGGGGCGGCGGAACTCATCAACCAGTTGCTCGGCGCGCTGTACCTGGCCCACAACGGCGATTTCCGCCAGCTCCGCCAGGGCGCCATCGACCTCATCACGGTCTTCTCGCGCGCCGCCATCGAGGGCGGCGCGGACGCGGACTCGATCTTCGGCGAGAAGCGGGCGCTCGACCGGCGCCTGGCGGGCTTCACGACGCGTGACGAACTGTCGGCGTTCCTCGTGACCGTGTTCAACCGCTTCGTCGGCTACGTCTTCGACTTCTCGCAGTTCGAACACGCCAACATCCTCCGCCGCGTCGTCGACTATGTCCGCGCCAACTACGCCGGGCGCGTCAGCCTGGCCGACGCCGCCCGCGCGGTCCACCTGTCGCCCAACTACCTCAGCTCCGTGTTCTCGGCGGAGATGGGGATGAGCTTTACGGCGTACGTCCAGAAGGTCCGCCTCGACCAGGCCAAGAAGCTCCTGCTCGGGACGTACCAGCCGATCGCCGCCATCGCCGCGGCCACGGGGTTCACGGACCAGAGCTACTTCGCCAAGGTCTTCGCCCAGGCCATGGGGATGACGCCCGGGCAGTACCGGCGCCAGGCGGGGTGAGTGGCGGGCGTCACGGGGGATTCGGTCGGCGTCACGCCCAGGGCTGCGCCCCGACCAGGGTCTTGGAGAACAGTTGTTCCTGGCCGTAGGGGCCGGAGTTGTAGAACAGGCGCGTCGCGGCGGGCGTGACAAGGACGTGGTGGCGCCACAGGTTGACGCCCTCGCCGTCGGTCAGCGCCTCCGGCGAGAGGGCCTCGATGCGCTCGAATGGCTGGGCGGCCAGCGTCCAGCCGGCGGCCGGGAACTCGGCGTCGCTGAACGCCAGGCCGCCGAGGCTGGGCGGCGGCTCCTCGCTGGTCAGGCCGCCGGAGCGGTCGGGCGGCGTCGGCGAGGCGTTGACGACGCCGACCCAGCGGTGGTCGCGGCCGGGCAGGAGTTGGAGGCCGCCGAGCCAGCCGGACGCCCAGGACCGCGGCTCGGGCGACGGCGGGAGGACGGCGCCGACTTTGACGGCGGGGCGGCCGGGGCGCTGGGTGGCGGCGCCGATGGCGCTGCCGTAGGGGGAGTGCGGCCACGGCTGGGGCGCGCGGGGGTAGCCCATGTAGAAGTAGAGGAACTCGCCCCGGTCGGCGAACCAGTAGCCGGAGACGGCGTCCGTGTGGAGTTCGTCGAAGTCGCCGGGGCCGCCGGGCGGGATGAGGGCACCGGCCTCAAGGGTCCAGGGGCCGGCCAGCGACGTCGCCCAGGCGCGCTGGACGTGCTTGTCGCGGGCGTCGCCCGTGAAGCTGACGGTCACGAGCCAGTAGCGGCCGTCGACCTTGGCCGCCTGGTTGGGGTGGTGGGCGTCGGTCACGATGAAGGGCTTGTGCGTGCCGCCGCCGGGGGGCAGGGCGTCGGGATTCGTCCAGGCGAGGGGGTGGGGCGCGCTCCAGGTTCCGGGCGCGCCGGTCGGGTCCGGCGAGACCGCGTCGGCGTGGCCGGGCGGGTCGAAGAACAGGACCATCCGCCACGCGCCGGCGTCGGGGTCCCACACGACGCAGGGATCGCCGACGACGGCCGAGCCGTCGCCCTGGCGGCTGCGGCCGAGGACCAGGCCGGTCCGGAGCCAGGCGGTCGGCCCGGCGGTCAGGACGGTCACGCT
>JAISTC010000051.1 GCA_031272805.1 Propionibacteriaceae bacterium | reverse complement strand
ACGCCCGCGGGACAGTTCCCCCCGCGAAGTGCCAGCAGCCCGCGTGGGCCGAGGAATCATTTCGAGACCAACCACCCCCACGCCACCCGCCTGCCCGGCACCCACCGGCCCAGCCGCTGGGGCTCACGGACCCCGTGATCTACCAGCGAGGGGGCCCAGGCAATCCACCTCGGCCCTACGCTGACCGCCCCTCTGGGGGGCGTGGGGCCACACTGAGAGGACATCCGTGGCCACAAAGACCTTGGACAGCATGGTTCTACCCGAGCTGAAGCAGCTCGCCGGCTCCCTGGGCATCAAGACGACCGGCGTCAAGAAGGCCGACCTCGTCGCCGCCATCGCCGACGCGCAAGCCGCCGCCCGGCCCTCGCGCAGCCGCCGCTCCGCCGCCGGCGCCGCCGCCGAGCCGGCCAACGCCGTGACGGCACCCACCGCGCCCCCTGCTCCCGACTCGGCCCCTCCCGCCGCTGCCGCTCCCGCCGTGACCGCCCCGGCCCTGCCGCTCGACGACGCCGCGGCCGCGCCCGCCGGGGACGCCGCGTCCGGCGACGACACCCCGGCGCGCACGTCGCGCCGCAGCCGCCGCCGCATCCGCCAGCAATCCGGCGGCGAGGGCGCCAGCCTGCCGCCCGTCGACCCGGCGACGTCCCAGGAAGTGGGCGCCCGGCTCGCCGCCATGGGCATGGAGGTGGCCGACCCGGCGCCCGCCGCCCCGGCCGCGTCGCCCGTGACGGCCACGCGCAACGACACGCGGGACGACGACGACGACTTCGGCGGCGGCCGCCGCGGCCGGCGCCGCCGCAACCGCGACCGCCAGAACCGGCGGCGGACGGCCAACAGCATGGAGCGGCTCGACTCCGAGCCGCAGGTGCGCGAGGACGACGTGCTGCTGCCCGTCTCCGGCATCGTGGACGTCATGGACGGCTACGCGTTCGTCCGGACGAGCGGCTACCTGCCGAGCCCGGAGGACGCCTACATGTCGCTGTCGATGGTGCGGCGCTACGGGCTGCGCAAGGGCGACGTCATCACGGGCGCCATCCGCCAGCCGCGCGAGGGCGAGCGCAAGGAGAAGTTCAACCCGCTGATCCGGCTCGACACGGTCAACGGCGGCGACCCGGCGGCGGCCAAGGACCGCCCGGAGTTCCACAAGCTGACGCCGCTGTACCCGCAGGAACGGCTGCGCCTCGAAAACGGGCCGACCGGGATGACCGGGCGGATCATGGACCTCGTATCGCCCATCGGCAAGGGCCAGCGCGGCCTCATCGTGTCGCCGCCCAAGGCCGGCAAGACGCTGACCATGCAGGCCATCGCCAACGCCATCACCGCCAACAACCCCGAGGTCCACCTCATGGTCGTGCTCGTGGACGAGCGGCCGGAGGAAGTGACGGACTTCCAGCGCAATATCTCCGGCGAGGTCATCGCCTCGACCTTCGACCGGCCCGCCGACGACCACACGACCATCGCCGAACTCGCCATGGAGCGGGCCAAGCGGCTGGTCGAGCTGGGCCGCGACGTCGTCATCCTCCTCGACGGCATCACGCGGTTGTCGCGCGCGTACAACCTGGCCGCCCCCGCGTCCGGCCGGATCCTCTCCGGCGGCGTCGACTCGGCCGCGCTCTACCCGCCGAAGAAGTTCTTCGGCGCGGCCCGCAACATCGAGGACGGCGGGTCGCTGACCATCCTGGCGACGGCCCTGATCGAGACCGGCTCCAAGATGGACGAGGTCATCTTCGAGGAGTTCAAGGGGACCGGCAACATGGAGCTCCGGCTCCGCCGCGACCTGGCCGACAAGCGGATCTTCCCGGCCATCGACGTCGACGCCTCCGGCACCCGGCGCGAGGAGCTGCTGCTCGGGCGCGAGGAGCTGGCCATCATCTGGAAGCTGCGGCGCGTGCTCTCCGGCATGGAGGACCAGGCGGCGCTGGAGATGCTGCTCAAGCAGATGCGCAAGACCGGGTCCAACCACGAGTTCCTCATCCAGATCTCGCGGACCACGCCGTAAAGCCTGGGATGACAGGGTTGGAGGGGCGAGGTATGGTTGCCCCTTGGTGCCGGTTCACGCCCAATCCTGGCGACCCGGCCCGTGACACAGAAATAAGGAGACATCATGAAGCAGGGGATCCACCCTGAATACGTTGAGACCGACGTGACCTGCTCCTGCGGCAACCACTTCACGACGCGGTCGACGGCCAAGAACGGCGTCATCCGCGCGGAGGTCTGCTCGCAGTGCCACCCGTTCTACACGGGCAAGCAGAAGATCCTCGACACCGGCGGCCGCGTGGCGCGCTTCGAGCGCCGCTACGGCAAGGCCAAGGCCAAGTAGCGTTCCAACACCGGACCCGGCGACCACCTGTCGGCCAGAGCGGCGGAGAGATCCTGCGCCGCCCAGGCAGACAGAGAGGGGCTGGGTCCGGTGTTTTTTCTGTCCGGACCGAAAGAACCAGCAAGGAGTCGCCGTGGCCGAGGGGATCGCGGGGTTGCTCGAGGAGTACGCCGGCCTCGAGGCGAAGATGGCCGACCCGGCCACGCACACCGACATGGCGCTGTCCCGCCGCGTCGGCCGGCGCTACGCCGAGCTGACCCCCATCGTGACGGCCCTGTCCGACAAGGAGCGGCTGACCGCCGACCTGGCGGCCGCCGAGGAACTGGCGGGCGAGGACCCGTCGTTCGCGGCCGAGGCCGACTCCCTGCGTGACGCGCTCGGGGCCGTCGACGAGCGGTTGACGCGGCTCCTCGCCCCGCGTGACCCCAACGACTCGCGCGACGCCATCATGGAGATCAAGTCGGGCGAGGGCGGCGAGGAATCGGCGTTGTTCGCGGGCGACCTGTTCAAGATGTACCAGAAGTACATCGAGCAGAAGGGCTGGTCGATGGAGGTCCTGGACTCGCAGGAGACCGACCTCGGCGGCTACAAGTCCATCACGTTCGCCGTCAAGGGCAAGCCGTCGGCCGAGGAGGCGCCGTACGGGGCGCTCAAGTTCGAGGGCGGCGTCCACCGCGTCCAGCGCGTCCCCGTGACAGAGTCCCAGGGCCGCATCCACACGTCGGCCGCCGGCGTCCTCGTCATGCCCGACGTCGACGCCGAGGAGGTCGAGATCAACGAGGAGGACCTGCGCGTCGACGTGTACCGGTCGTCCGGGCCGGGCGGGCAGGGCGTCAACACGACGGACTCGGCCGTCCGGATCACGCACCTGCCCTCGGGCATCGTCGTGTCCTGCCAGAACGAGCGGTCGCAGTTGCAGAACAAGGAGTCGGCGCTCCGGATGCTGCGGGCGCGGCTGACGGCCCTGGCGGAGGAGGAGGCCGCCAACGCGGCGGCCGAGGCGCGCAAGTCGCAGGTCCGGACCGTGGACCGGTCCGAGCGCATCCGGACGTACAACTTCCCCGAGAACCGCATCGCCGACCACCGGATCGGCTACAAGGCCCACAACCTGGACGTCGTGCTGGGCGGCGAGCTGCAGCCGCTCGTGACGGCGCTGCAGGAGGCGGACCTGGCCGAGCGGCTGGCCGCCGCCACCGGCGCGGCTGACTGATGCCCGGGTTGCCCGCCCGTGACGCCCTCCGGGAGGCCGCGGCGCGGTTGGGGTCACGCGCGGAGGCGCGGGTCCTGGCGGCGCACGTGGCGGGGGTGGCGCTGACGCGCCTGGACCTGCTGGAAACTCTGGAAACGGCTGACGCCGAGCGGTTGGCGCGGCTGGTCGAGCGGCGGGCGGCAGGGGAGCCGCTGCAGTGGCTGACGGGCGTGGCGCCGTTCCGGACCATCGAGGTGGCCGTCGGGCCGGGCGTGTTCATCCCCCGGCCGGAGACGGAGCGGCTGGCCGGCTGGGCGTTGGAGTGGTTGGCGCGGGAGTCGCGGGAGTCGCGGGGCCGGGCGCCGCGGGTGGTGGAGCTGTGCGCCGGGTCGGGGGCGGTGTCGCTCGCCCTGGCCACAGAGTGGCCGGGCTTGCAGCAGTGGGCGGTCGAGCGGTCGTCCGACGCGCTGCCGTACCTGCGGCGCAACCTGGCCGAGACCGCGGTCACGGTCGTGG
>JAISTC010000102.1 GCA_031272805.1 Propionibacteriaceae bacterium | reverse complement strand
GCCGTGATGGCCCGCTCGTGGTCCTGGATGGCGTCGAGGCCAATGGCGGAGAGGTAGTCGACGGCCGCGCCCAGCCCGACGGCCTGGGCGATCGGCGGCGTGCCGGCCTCGAAGCGGTGGGGCGGCCGGGCGTAGGTCGAACCCGTCATGCGGACGACCTCGATCATCTCGCCGCCGCCGAGGAACGGCGGCAGGGTTTCCAGGAGACCGAGTTCGCCCCAGAGGACGCCGATGCCGGTGGGGCCGAGCATCTTGTGGCCCGTGAAGGCGAGGAGGTCCGCGCCCAGCGCGGTGACGTCGGCCGGGCGGTGCGGCACGGCCTGCGAACCGTCGAGGACGAACGTGGCGCCGACGGAGTGGGCCCACCGGCCGATCCGGGCCACGGGGGTGACGGCGCCCGTCACGTTGGACACCCAGGTCACGGCGACGACCCGGGTCCGCTCGTTGACGAGGCCCTCCGCTTCGGCCCGGTCGACGTCGAGGCGGCCGTCGGGCGTGACGTCGAACCAGCGCAGCGTGGCGCCGGTTCGCTCGCAGGCGAGCTGCCACGGCACGATGTTGGAGTGGTGCTCGGCCACGGAGACGACGACCTCGTCGCCCGGTTTCAGGGCCGCGCCGAGCGTGTGGGCGGCCAGGTTGAGCGCCTCGGAGGCGTTCTTCGTGAACACGATCTCCTCGGCCTGGGCGTGCACGAACCGCGCGACCTTGGCCCTGGCGCCCTCGTACGCCGCCGTCGCCTCCGCGCCCAGCGCGTGCATGGCGCGCGCGACGTTGGCGTTGTGGCAGGCGTAGTGGTCGGCCACCGCGTCGATCACGGCCTGCGGCTTCTGCGACGTGTTGGCCGAGTCCAGGTACGTCAGCGGCTGGCCGTTGACAGTGCGGGACAGGATCGGGAAGTCGGAGCGGATTGACTCAATGTCAAGAGTCATCGTGTGCCTCCTCCCCGGGCCACGGTGTCAGGCCCCGTGGAGATCGTTCGTTCCTCGCTCCGTAGCCACGGTGCCCGACCCCATGGCCCCCCAGGCGTCATACCAGCGCCTTGACGTACTTTTCGTAGCCGTTCTCCTCCAGCTCGTCGGCCAGCTCGCGGCCGCCCTCCTCCACGACGTGGCCGTCCACGAAGACGTGGACGAAGTCGGGCTGGATGTAGCGCAGGATGCGCGTGTAGTGCGTGATCAGCAGGACGCCGCGGTCGCCCTGGGCGGCGTAGCGGTTGACGCCCTCCGAGACGATGCGGAGCGCGTCGATGTCGAGGCCGGAGTCGGTCTCGTCGAGGATCGCGTACTTCGGGTTCAGCAACTCCAGTTGCACGATCTCGTTGCGCTTCTTCTCGCCGCCGGAGAACCCCTCGTTGACCGAGCGGCTGGAGAACTCGTCGTCCAGGTCGAGGCGGCCGAGCGCCGCGTTGACCTGCTTGACCCAGGTCCTCAGGTTCGGCGCCTGGCCGTCGATGGCGGTCTTGGCGGTGCGCAGGAAGTTGGCCACGGACACGCCCGGCACCTCGACCGGGTACTGCATGGCCAGGAACAGCCCGGCCTTGGCCCGCTGGTCGACGGAGAGCGTCGTCAGCTCGGTCCCGTCCAGCGTGACGGAGCCCGACGTGATCGTGTACTTCGGGTGGCCGGCCAGCGAGTAGGCCATGGTCGACTTGCCCGAGCCGTTGGGGCCCATGATGGCGTGGATCTCGCCCGGGCGGATCGCCAGGTTGACGCCCTTGAGGATCGACTTGGGGCCGGCCTCGGTCTCGACGTCGACGTGGAGGTCGGAGATGACAAGGCCCTTCTCCGTGGTGGTCATGCGTGGGTCCTTTCCGGCGTGGCGGCCGCCAGTTCGCGGTCGATGGTGGTCATGAGAGCGTCCTCGACGTCGGCCAGGCCGATCCGGCCGACGAGTTGGGCGAAGAAGCCCCGGACGACGAGGCGGCGGGCCTCGGCCTCGTCGATGCCCCGCGAGCGGAGGTAGAACAGTTGTTCGTCGTCGAAGCGGCCGGTCGACGCCGAGTGCCCGGCGCCGACGATCTCGCCGGTCTCGATCTCCAGGTTGGGCACGGCGTCGGCGCGGCAGCCGTCGGTCAGGACCAGGTTCTTGTTCGACTCGTAGGTCTCGATGCCCTCCGCCTCGGGCCGGATCAGCACGTCGCCGATCCAGACCGAGCGGGCGCCCTTCCCCTGGAGCGCGCCCCGGTAGTCGACCAGCGACTTGCCCTTGGGGTTGTTGTGGTCGACGAAGATGCGGTGCTCGATGTGCTGGCCGCCGTCGACGAAGTAGACGCCGAACAGCTCGGCCGACCCGCCGACGCCCGCGTACGAGACGTTGTTCTGGAGCCGGATGAGGTCACCGCCCAGGCTGACGGCGATGTGGCGGTACTCCGCGTCCCGCCCGACCTTGGCCTCGTGCTGGCCCAGGTGGACGGCCGTGGCGTCCCAGTCCTGGAGGGTCACGACGGAGAGCTTGGCGCCATCGCCGACGACGGCCTCGACGTTGCCGAGGCACTGGGCGGCGCCGGTGTGGTGGAGCACGACCGTGGCGGCCGAGTGGGCGCCCGCGGCGATGACGAGGTGGTAGGCCGTCAGCTCCTCGGGCGCGATGCCGTGGAGGTCGATCCGGACCGGGTCGGCCACGGCGCGGCCCTCGGGGATCCGGATGTACAGGGGGTGGCGGGCGGCGGCGTGGGCCAGCGCGGCGACGCGGTCCGACGGCGTCAGGGCCGTCCCGCGCGGGGCCTGGCCCGCCTGCAGCGGCGGCCCGATGAGGTCGGGCGCGGCCCCGACCGTGACCTGTAGGCCGGTCCCGTCCGTGATCGCCGTGGCGTTGAGGATCGCCTCGACGCGGCGCAGCGGGGTGAACCGCCAGACCTCCTCGCGCCCGGTCGGCACGGGGTGGTCGGCCAGGTCGAACGACCCGGCGGGATGCAGGTGCGACTGGGTCCGGAGATCCCCGGGCAACGTGACCTCAGGCATGCGCCCCCTCCTTCGTCATCCTGCGCGCAGTCGCAGGATCTCGTGTGCTGTCGAGGTAGATCCTGCGACTACGGCCGCGGGCGGCCTCCGCGCAGGATGACGGCGTGCTCATCCCACCGCTCCTTCCATCTGGAGCTCGATCAATCGGTTGAGCTCCAGCGCGTACTCCATGGGCAGTTCGCGCGCGATCGGCTCGACGAAGCCGCGCACGATCATCGCCATCGACTCCTCCTCCGTCAGCCCGCGTGACATCAGGTAGAACAACTGGTCTTCCGAGACCTTGGAGACCGTGGCCTCGTGGGCCATCGACACGTCCTCCTCACGCACGTCGACGTAGGGGTACGTGTCGGAGCGCGAGACCGTGTCGACCAGGAGCGCGTCGCAGCGGACGGAGCTGGCGGAATGGTGTGACCCCGGCGTGACGTGGACGAGGCCGCGGTAGCTGGCCCGGCCGCCGCCGCGGGCCACGGACTTGGACACGATCGTGGACGACGTGTGCGGCGCGGCGTGGACCATCTTGGAGCCCGTGTCCTGGTGCTGGCCCTTGCCGGCGAAGGCGATGGACAGCGTCTCGCCCTTGGCGTGCTCGCCCAAGAGCCAGACGGCGGGGTACTTCATCGTGGTCTTGGAACCGATGTTGCCGTCGATCCACTCCATCGTGGCGCCCTCGGCGCAGGTCGCCCGCTTCGTCACGAGGTTGTAGACGTTGTCGGACCAGTTCTGGATCGTCGTGTAGCGGGCGCGGGCCCCCTTGCGGATGATGATCTCGACGACCGCCGCGTGCAGCGAGTCGGACTTGTAGATCGGCGCCGTGCAGCCCTCGACGTAGTGGACGTAGGCGTCCTCGTCGACGATGATGAGCGTCCGCTCGAACTGGCCCATGTTCTCCGTGTTGATGCGGAAGTAGGCCTGGAGCGGGATCGTCACGTGGACCCCCTTCGGCACGTAGATGAACGAGCCGCCGGACCAGACCGCCGTGTTGAGGGCCGAGAACTTGTTGTCGCCGGCCGGGACGACCGAGCCGAAGAACTCCTCGAAGACGTCCGGGTGCTCCTTCAGGCCCGTGTCCGTGTCGAGGAAGACGACGCCCTGGCGGGCCAGCTCCTCGTTGATCTTGTGGTAGACGACCTCCGACTCGTACTGGGCGGCCACGCCCGCGACCAGGCGCTTCTTCTCCGCCTCGGGGATGCCGAGGCGGTCGTAGGTCGTCCGGATGTCGGCCGGCAGTTCCTCCCACGACTGCGCCTGGCGCTCGGTCGCGGCCACGTAGTACTTGATCTCGTCGAAGTGGATGCCCGACAGGTCGGCGCCCCAGCGCGGCATCGGCTTCTTCTCGAAGAGCTCGAGGGCCTTGAGGCGGCGCTCCAGCATCCAGGCCGGCTCGTCCTTGCGGCGGGAGATGTCCCGGACGACGTCGGCGTTGAGGCCGCGGTGGGCCGACGCGCCGGCCGAGTCCGAGTCGTGCCAGCCGAAACGGTACTTGCCGAGCGCGGCCAGGTGTTCGTCCTGAGTCGCGCCCAGCCCTGGGGCCAATGGTGCTTGGGTCACTTGACATCCTCTCGTCTGCGGGGGAACGGGATGTGCGTCGTACACACCCCGTCGCCGTGCGCGATCGTGGCCAGGCGCTGGACGTGGGAGTCCAGCAACCGGGCGAACGCCTGGGTCTCGGCCTGGCAGAGCTCGGGGAAGCGCTCGGCCACGGCGGAGTAGGGGCAGTGGTGCTGGCGGAGTTGGTCGCCGGACTGGACCGGCGCCAGGTCGGCCATGAAGCCCGAGCCGCAGAGGAGCCGCTGCAGCGCCTCGGCGGGGGTCAACGCCGGCTCGGCTTGGCGGAGGGCCTGGTAGTCGGCCTCGAGGGCGTCGAACTTGCGCCGCGCGAACTCCGTCACGGCCGCCTCGCCCGCCACGGACCGGAGGTAGTCGAGGACCTCGATGGCCAGGGCGTCGTAGGCGTGGTCGAACTGGCGGCGGCCCGCCTCGGTCGGCTCGTAGACCTTGCAGGGACGCCCGGCCGAGCGGCGGCCGTAGGTCTTGCGGGTCCGCAGGGCGACGTGGCCGCCGGTCTCGAGGGCGGTGAGATGCCGCCGGACGGCCGCCTGGGTCAGCCCCAGGACGTCGGCGAGCTCCCCGGCCGTGGCCTGGCCGTGCTCCATGATGAACGCCATGATGCGCCGCCGCGTGGTCGACTCGGCCCGGCCCGGCCCCCCGACGGGGGCCGGGGCCACCCGTTCCTCGGGAACTGCCTCAGCCAGAATCACAACGGCATTCTTTCGTAATTCGCCCGCTGGGTCGAATCGGTCCACGATCCGGCCGCCCGCCCGTGTGTGACATTGAGGACCTCGCGGCATTCTGCCAGGGTCAAGGAGCGGCCCCGCTGGGCCGCCGCGTGGCGGAGGCGCGTGGTCGCCCCTACCGGGTCCGCCGTGGTCTCGGGGAGCAGGGCGGTGACGGCGGCGCGGCCCGCGCCCGTGCCCAGGCGCCAGTGGCGTTCGGCGCCGGTCAACTCCGGCGGGTAGGGCTCGTAGGTCGACGGGTCGGCCGCCAGCCCCGCCAGGTGGAGGCCCGACTCGACCGTGAACAGGCCGTCGCCCAGGATCGGCGCGTGGGACGGCACCGGCCGGCCGACCCAGCCCGCCAGGTCGAGGGCGAGGGACCGGGCCGCCGCTACGTCGTACTGCCGCTCCCCCCGCGTCACGAGGTACGCCGCGACCGCCTCCGTCCGCGCGATCCCGGCCCGCTCCCCCAGACCCAGCAGCGAGACGTCCGCCCAGTCGGCACCGGCCCGCACCGCGGCCACGGCGTTGGCCGTGGCCAGGCCGAAGTCGTCGTGGCAGTGGACGCCGATGTCGCTGGGGAAGACGGCCCGGACGCGCCCCACCCACGCGGCCATCTCGTCGGGCGCCGCGACGCCGACCGTGTCGGCCAGCCGGACCCGGTCGACCCCCGCCGCGGCCGCCGCCGCCACGACCTCCGCCACGAACGCCGGGTCCCCCCGGGTCGCGTCCTCGAGGCCCAGGGAGACGACAGGGATGCCGGCGTCACGCGCCACGCCGGCCAGAACGCCGACCTCGGCCAGCGCCCAGGCGCGGGACCGGCCGAGCCGGCGGACGAGGTGGAGGTCGGAGCAGGGCAGGGCGAACGACACGACGTCGAGCCCGAGCCGGGCCGCCGTGACGATGTCCTCCCGCCGCGCCCGGCACCAGACCGCCCGCCGCGCCCGAGGTGCCAGCTCGCGGGCGGCCGCGACGAGGTCCGCCAGAGCGGCGTCGCCGTAGCCGGGCTCGGCCACCGCGTGACCCAACTCGATCTCCTCGACGCCGATCCGGCCCAGCCCGGCCACCAGCGCCCGCCGCTGCTCCGGGCCGAGGTACGGGACGGGCGCCTGCGCGCCCTCCCGCAGCGTCGTGTCGACCAGCCCGCGCATGAGCCCCTCCGAGACCAAGATCCCTAGCCGCAGCCCGTTCCGGGCCCGGCGCAGGAGGTCGCGCAATCGCGCGGCGGCAACGCCCGGCGGGGCACCCGGCCGCAGAACACGTCCGTCACGGCGTCGGCGATCAGCCCGTCGGACTCGTAGACGCTGATGCCCGCCACCTTGAGGACCGTGCGCGGCGACTCGCCCAACTGGTAGCAGATCAGCGCCCGGCAGTCCGACAGCAGGCCGGCCAGGCGCGCCCAGCGCCGGGCCCCGCCCCCGGCCTCCGGCGTCGGCCGCTGGTCGACCAGGCGCGGCGTGACGCGGCCCCCGACGTCGGCGTTCTCGTAGACGTAGACCCAGTCGGCGCCGCCCAGGTGCTGGTTGACCAGGTAGCCCTCCTGCGAGCACACCGCCACGTACGGCCGGGCCGACGGCGGCGACTTGGCCGCCAGCAGCCGGCCGATGGCGTCGTCGCCGTGCGCGTCGTCCAGCAGCCCGACGGCGTCGGCCCGGCAGCGCTGGCAGTGGGTCATCTGGGCGATGAAGCCCGAGGCCGCCTGCCGCGCCGCCGCGATCTCCGCCGGGGTCGGCGCCGCGATCTCCCCGAACGGGGTGCCCTCGACGGGGTAGAGCGGCAGGGCGTTCATCGTGTCGGCGCCCAACTCGGCGGCCTTCGCCGCCACCGCCGCCACGCCGTCCAGCGTCACGCCGGGGACGAGGATCGTGTTGACCTTGACCGTGACGCCCCGCTCCTTCAGCCCCCGGATCGACTCCAGTTGCCGCGCGATCAGGAGTTCGCCGGCCGCCCGGCCCCGGTAGACCTGGCGGTCCCGGTCCCTGACCCAGCGGTAGATCTGCCCGGCGACGTCCGGGTCGAGCGTCGACAGCGTGATCGTGACGTGGCTGATGTCGAGGGCGGCGATGTCGTCCAGGTGGAACGGGACCTCGAGCCCGTTGCTGGCCACGCAGAGCAGCAGGTCCGGGTGGCGGTCGTGGACCAGCCGCAGCGTCTCCAGCGTCTGCGGCGCGTTGGCGAACGGGTCGCCGGGGCCGGCGATGCCGACGACGGCCAGGTGCGGCACGTCGGCCCGGACCTGGTCGACGTAGTCGGCCGCCTGCGCGGGCGTCAGGATGGTCGAGGACACGCCCGGCCGGGACTCGGAGACGCAATCGAACTTGCGGTTGCAGTAGTTGCACTGGACATTGCAGCGCGGCGCCACCGGCAGGTGGACGCGGGCCGTGCGGGCGCGGGCGGCCTCGTCGAAACAGGGGTGGTCCGTGCGGGGCACCTGGGTGGGGGTGGCGGGAGCGGTCACGGCGGCCTCCTTACATGTACGAGTAGGCGATGTCGGCGTGGTCCTGGCGGTGGGCGATCAGCGCATTGACGACGCGGTCGAACAGGGCCTGCGTGCCCTCGTAGCCGAGGTGGCGGACGCGTTGGGCGCCGACGCGGTCGTGGATCGGCAGGCCGACGCGGACGAGCGGGAGGCCGAGTTCGCGGGCCAGCCGGTAGCCCTTGGAGTGGCCGACGAACAGGTCGGCGCCGAGGTCGCGGGCGGCCTCGCCGATGAGGCGGAAGTCGGCGTCGTCCATGACCGTCACGCGGTCCGCCAGCTCCGGCGCGCACCGGGCCAGGTCGGTGGCCAGGCGCCCGGAGCGCCCGCCCGTCGCCACGAGGGCGGGGGTGACGCCGATCTCGGCCAGCCAGACGCTCAGGCCCAGGACGAGGTCCTCGTCCCCGTAGACGACGGCGACCTTCTCGGCGGCGTACTTGTGGCCGTCGATGTACGCGTCGACCAGCCGGCCGCGCTCGGCGGCGATCCCGTCCGGCAGCGGACGGCCCGACAGCTCGGCCAGGGTGTCCATGAACTGGTCGGTCAGCCGCAGGCCGATGGGGAACGGCAGCCGGTGGTGGGCAACGCCGAACCGGTCGGCCAGCCGGTCGCCGGCCAGCGTGACGCCGGGGCTGACGAGCCCGCCGAGCGTGACGGAGGCGACCGCCTGGGAGGTGGCCGCCAGCTCCGCCAGCGGGGTGCCGCCGGCCGGGAGCTTCGCGTAGCGCGCCAGGCTGGGGCCGTCCAGGCGGTCGGACCAGTCGGGGATGAGGGCGTGCTCGAGGCCGAACGCGGCCATCAGCTCGCGCAGGTGGCGGAGGTCGGCCGTGGAGACGATGCCGGGAAACAGGTTGACGTGGCCGGCCAGGCCGTCGCCGCCCGTCCCCGCCAGGGCCGCCACGGCCGCCGTCACCGCCGCCTGGAAGCCGTCGGCGTGCGTGCCGGCGTAGGACGGCGTGGGCGCGTGGACGAGCACGGGCGCGGTCCCCTGCCCGGGATCCTCCCGGTCGGCCGTCAGGCGGGCCAGCATCCCGCCGACGTCCTCGCCGATGGTCTCCGTCAGGCAGGTCGTGGCCACGCCGATCAGCTGCGGCCGGTACACGCGCGTGACGTTGGCCACGCCCTGGCGGAGGTTGGCCTCGCCGCCGAACACCGTGGCGGTCTCCCCCACGCTGGACGAGGCGATGTCCATCGGCTCGGCGAAGTGCGAGATGAGGTAGCGGCGGATGTAGGTGGCGCAGCCCTGGGAGCCGTGGAGCAACGGGACGCAGCCCTCGATCCCCGTGAACGCCAGGCAGGCGCCGAGCGGCATGCACATCCGGCAGGCGTTGGTCGTCGACACCGAGCGGGCGGGCGGGGCGGGCCGGGCCGGGCCGGCCGACGTGACGGTCATCGTGACGCCCCCTCACCGGCCGACCGGGCCAGGTGCCGCGGCGCGAACTGCCAGACCGGGCTCAGGACGGAGGCCCGGACCTCGCGCGCGAAGTTGGCCATGCCGACGAACCCTTCCAACGGGATCTTGCGCTCGTGGTTGTGGTCGCAGAAGGCGACGCCGAGCTTGTAGGCCAGGGGCCGCTCCTTGACGCCGCCGACGAACAG
>JAISTC010000081.1 GCA_031272805.1 Propionibacteriaceae bacterium | reverse complement strand
CGGACTCCTCCCAAGCCAGTCCTTGGCCATCCCCCAACGTCAAGACTCCGGCCCGACAGGCAGGAGTACGCGCATACATAAGACCACAGTAGCCGCCCCCGAACCGGCACCAAGGCCGAACATCGTGACCTTCGCAGCCGACACCATCCCAGCCTGACTGGCCCTGGCGCTGTCCGCGCCAGGGCCAGGGCCAGGGCTCCGCCTACTTCAGCGTCGCCACTTCTACCGGGCCGAACCAGCGGGTGACGTGTTCCGCGATGGCCTGTTCGAAGTTGTCGTCGTTGTGGTGGTCGCGGAGCCAGCCGATGAACGAGCCGTCCGTCGACTTGTCCAGCTCCGCGCGGCAGGCCGCCGTGTCCGTGACCGCCTTGTACAGCAGTTCCTCGGCCTGGGCCGACGTCTTGTAGAAGAACGGGTAGCGCTCCGGCAGGATCGCGTGGGCCCACTCCCGGTCCGGGAAGATGCCGATCGCGCCGGCCACCAGCGCCTCGATGTACTCCAGGCCGTAGGACTCCTCCTCGGCCGTGGCCAGGAACGCCGTGGTCCGGGCCAGCGCCTTCCAGTAATCGGCGCGCGACGGCACGAGCGGGCCGACCTTGGCCCAGCGCTCGCGCGACAGCCGCATCGCGGGCTCCGACACGAGGTGGGCCTCCGAGAGGCGGGCCTCGACCTGGATCGGCGTCCGCTTGGCGACCTTCGTCACGATGTCGATGAACTGGTGGGGCTGCTTGCGCTGGGACACGTAGATCGCCGGGTACAGCACGACCGGCGTCGACGGCTCGTTGCGCGGCTGGACGTGCTCCAGGCGGATGCCCAGGTTGACGCCGCCGATCTTGGCCCGCTCGGCCAGCGGCTTGACGGTCCAGCGGCGGACCGCGTCGGCGATCGCCCGGATCGTCCGCTCCGAGTTGGCGAAGGTCGGGAACAGGGCCGCCGACAGGGCCAGCTCGGCCATCTCGACGCCCTCCTCGTAGCGGGTCGACTCCCACCAGACGAAGTTCATGATCTTCGGCTTGTCCGTCGTCGCCTTCAGCGCGCGCCAGGCGTCGACCGAGTTGATGACGTCCATGTTGATGAGGATCGTGTTCTCCGCGTCCAGCATTTCGAGGGGAACCATGTCGAAGTCGGCGTACCGGTGGGTCCGGGGGCCGACGAGTTGCGCGCCGGGGAACAGCCGGAGGAGACGCCGGACGAGGGTGTCGCCGGCGTCATGGCCGGCCACATGCCCTTCGGCGTCGACGGTTAGGTTTTCGTGCTGGATCGCCACTTTGAGCATGGCCGAACCCCTTTCGCGGATCGATGACAACGGCTCCGTTGTCCTGGTGCCGTTCACCCTAGTACGGCTCTGGGGGCCCGGCCAGGCCGGACCCCCAGGTGTCGGCAAACTGACTCGTCTAGACGTTAACCCGGCGGCGGACGACGACAGCCGCGGCGGCGGCCAGGGCCGCCACGGCCAGGAGGCCGATGAGGCCGGAGTGGGATTGGACCGGCGTGCCGGTGTTGCCCGTCGGGATGCCGGGCTTGGCCGACGCGGTCGCGCTCGGCGTCACGCTGGTCGCGGGCGTGGCGGTCGGCGACGGCGCAGCCGACGCGGACGGCGAGGCGCTGGGCGAGGGCGACGGCGTCGTCACGGGGATCGTCGGATCTTCGGTCGTCGTGGTCCCCATGAGGCAGCGCTTGAGTTCCGTCGCCTTGTACCAGTGGGAGCCGGCGGCGACCGGCGTGCAGGTGGCGTTGAACGGGATCTCGATCTCGTTGAACAGCATCCGCACGAGCGGCGTGTACGCCTGCCCCGTGGCCGGGTCGGTCCCGTCGCGGCCGACGACATCCCACTGGATGTTCATGGCCATCGCGCCGATCTCGTCGGAGCGGTAGGTGAAGTCGCCGTAGTTGAAGACATCGTGGATCGACGTCGGCGCCGCCGTCAGCGCCGGGGCCTGCTGGTCGAAGCCGGGGAGCTTGAGCAGCGCGGCGAACGGCATCGTCGTCTCGAAGTGGCCGAAGCGGTACGTCGCCGCCACCTTGCCGCCCGCGGCGCGGGCGTCGATGCCGGCGAAGAAGTCCTCGAGGAGGCCCTCCGCGACCTTGTACGTCTCGTCGTGGCCCTCGACGCCGGGGCCCTTGGAGTAGAAGTCGGCCGTGTCCAGCAGCCACTCCATCATCAGCCGGTCGGCATCCTTGCCCGCGAAGTAGGGCGTGAAGTCGAAGGCGTGGGGCGCCTTGTTCTCGTCCGGCATGTCCGCCTGCGTGGCGTAGAGCATGTAGAGGAACTCGGCCGCGTCGACCTTCGTCGTGATGTTGATGGCCGCGTCACCGCAGACCGGCTTGGCCGTGCCGGGGCCGGACGTGCAGGCCGGGTCGGAGCCCTTGGCGCCGTCGACCGTGTTGTACCAGATGTGGCCGGCGTCCTGGCCGATCCGGGCGATGAAGTCCGCCGTGAAGATCTGGCCGAGCAGGTTGTCGGCGGCCTGCTCCATCGCCGGGTACGTGTGGACGTAATCCCAGGCCAGCGCGGTCACGCCGCCCGCCGCGTTGGCGGCCTTGTTGTACTTGGAGTAGGCATTGGCCCGGTCGTACTCCGGGGTGCCCTCCTCCTTGGACGTGCCGTCAGGGTTGCTGACCTTGTGGAAGTAGAGGAGGTCGGGCCGCTTGGCGAAGTCCGATTCCGAACCCGCCAGCGAGCCGGCGCCGGCCTGGGCGAAGCCCTCCTGGAAGCTGACGCCGGACTCGGTCGCCCGGTTCTTGCCGGACGTCTGCCACGCCACCGTGTCGCCGTTGGCGGCGGCCGCCGTGAACAGTTCCTGGTTGCGCTCGTAGGCCCGCCGGCCGATGGCCGCGAGGTCGTCCGCGCCCTGCTGCGTCAGCGCGCCGTAGCCCTGGATGACGTTCGTGTCCGTGATGCCCTGGAGGTTCGCCAGGAACGCCGTCTGGGCCGCCTCCGAGACGAAGCCGTTCTCGGCCGCGGCGGTCCGGGCCATGATCGTCAGCACGGCGTCGTACTTGTAGGCCGACAGGCCGCGCGAGCCGTGGCGGTTGACGGACTCCGTGTAGATCGGGTGGTAGCCCGAGGGCGCCTCCGAGTACGCGGCGATGTCGGCGCCGGACGGCGAGTTGTACGGGTGCATCGTGTCGTAGGTCGTGACGGCGCTGGCCGCCGGGGCGGCGACGGTCACGAGGCCGAGGGCGGCCGCGGTCACGAGGGCCGCCAGCCGGCGCGGGTGGGCGATGGTCATGTGGGTAGCTTCCTTGCTGAAGAGGCCAAAAAAAGACCCCCGGAGGCAGTCCGGGGGGGATCACCGGCCACGCTAGGACAGCCCCGACCGGCTTGTCAAGACATCCTAATGCTCGCACCACAAGGCGGGATGCGGTTGTGGCGAATCTCACACCGCGCGGCCCGGCGACCGCTAGGCTTCGGCCATGGATACCTCCCAACAAATGGACGCCAACCGGCAGGCCTGGGACCACGCGGCCCGCAGCGCGGTGGGCCAGTACCGCACCAAGAAACTCGTCGCCGACCCCAACGCGCTGTCGCTCATGGTGAAGACCGACGAGCCCTTCCTCCTCGACCACCTGCCCGACCACTCCGTCGCCGGCCTGGACCTCCTCCACCTCCAGTGCTCGATCGGCACGGACACGCTCTCGTGGGCCCGCCTCGGCGCCCGCGCCACCGGCCTCGACTTCTCCGGCGAGGCCATCACGACCGCCCAGCGGCTGGCCGCCGAGGCCGGCCTCCCCGTCGAGTTTGTCGAGTCGAACGTCTATGACGCCGTGGCCACCCTCGGCGCCCAGCGCTTCGACATCGTCTACTCGTCGGAGGGCGTGCTCTGCTGGCTGCCGGACTTGGCGGGCTGGGCCCGGCAGATCTACGGCCTGCTCCGCCCCGGCGGCCTGTTCTACATCCGCGACGAGCATCCGATCCTCCGGACGTTCGACTTCGAGCAGACCGACGACGTCTTGACCGTGATCCACCCGTACTTCAACTCCGGCCAGCCGCACCAGTACCTGGAGCAGCCGGACGGCGACGTCGACTCGCTCGTCTTCGAGTGGCCGCACTCGCTGTCGGAGATCGTCACGGCGGTGCTCGGCGCGGGCCTGCGGGTCGAGGCGCTGCTGGAGCACAAGTTCTTGACCTGGCTCGGCCTGCCGTTCATGGTCGAGGGCGAGTCCGGCACCTGGCACCTGCCCCGCCCGGACGTGGCGCCGCTCAGCTTCACCCTGGTGGCCCGGCGCCCGGCCGACTGAGGACGAGGTGTCAGGCGCCGCGGCAGGGAGCGCAGCGACCGCGGCCTGCGGCACCTGATACCGCGGCCGAAGGGGCACATCCTGGGCGGCCGCGGTATCTGACACCGCCGCCCGGGCTCGTACCTCGCCAAGGCCGCGGTATCAGACACCTCGGCCTTGGCGCTAACCCAGCAGGGTTCTGTCGGATAGGACGCCCTTGCTGCTGGCGAACATGTCCAGCAGGTCGTCCACGCTGGCGCCCGCCTTCTCCGCGGGCCCCAGTTCGTAGACGATCCGGCCCTCGTGCATCATCAGGAGCCGGTTGCCGAGGCGCAGCGCGTGCTCCATGTTGTGCGTCACCATGAGCGCGGTCAGGTTGGACTCGCGGATGACCTTCTCGGTCAGCCCGAGGACCAGTTCGGCGCGCTCGGGGTCGAGGGCGGCGATGTGCTCGTCGAGCAAGAGGATGTCGGGGTGCGTGAACGACGCCATGAGGAGGGAGAGCGCCTGGCGCTGGCCGCCGGAGAGCAGCCCGACGCGGTGGGTCATCCGGCTCTCCAGGCCCAGCCCGAGCGTCGCCAGCTCCTCGCGGAAGCGGGCCTTGCGCGTCCGGCTGACGCCGTGGTGGAGGAACCGGGTCCGGCCGCGCGTGACGGCGACCGCCAGGTTCTCCTCGATCGACATGTGGGGGCTCGTCCCGGCCTGCGGGTCCTGGAACACGCGCGCGATCCCGGCCGCCCGCTTGTGCTCGGCCAGCTTGACGACGTTGCGCCCGTTGATGCTGATCGTCCCGAAGTCGACCGACATCGTCCCGGCGATGATGTTGAGCAGCGTCGACTTGCCGGCGCCGTTGGACCCGATGATCGTGACGAAATCGCCGTCGTCCAGGTGGAGGTTGACGCCGCGCAGCGCCCGGCGCTCGTTGACCGTGCCGGCGAAGAAGGTCTTGTGGACATCCGTCAACTCGAGCATCACTCGGCTCCCTTCTCCGTCGTCGCCGTCACGTTCGGCGCCGGTTTGAGGCGCGGGGTGCGGGGGGACTTGGGCCACTCGTCCTCGTGGTCGAGGCCGCGCGTCTCGGGGCCGGCGGAGACCGCGTCGGCCGTCGCCAGGGGCGAGAAGGCGTTGGGCACGACGGTCATCGGCTCGGGCAGGTCCGGCTTGGCCCGCCAGGGCGACAGGCGCGCGAACATGGAGCGCAGCCGGGCCGACTGGGACACGATCAGCGCGACGACGACGATGGTGGCCGAGATGATCTTCATGTCGGTCGTCTCGAAGAACGGCAGCTTGAGCGCCAGGAAGATGGCCAGGCGGTAGAGGACGGAGCCGACCGCGACGCCGACCAGCGCCAGGAACATGAAGCGGGTCCCCAGGATGGCGTTGCCCAGGATGACCGAGGCCAGGCCGGCCAGGATGAGGCCCGTGCCGCCGCCGATGTCGGCGAAGCCCTGGTACTGGCAGACGACCGCGCCGGTCAGCCCGACCAGCCCGTTGGCGATCATCAGGGCGGCGGTCTTGGTCTTGTTGTTCGACACGCCGAAGCTGGCCGCCATCCCCGGGTTGTCGCCGGTCGACCGGATGGCGAGGCCGAAGTCGGTGGCCAGGAACCAGTTGAGGATGACGACGACGACGAGGACCGCGCCGGACATGATGGCGACCGAGCCCCAGGTCCCGAGCAGGTCGCGGATCGGCGTGAACAGGGTCTGGGCCTTGATCAGGGAGACGTTGCCGCGCCCGCCCATGATGCGCAGGTTGATCGAGTACAGGCCCAGCATCGTCAGGATCGAGGAGAGCAGCGGGTCGATCTTGCCGACCGTGTGGAGCAGGGCCGTGACGAGCCCGCCGAGGGACCCGGCCACGAGCCCGAGGAGCAGGCCGAGCCAGGGCGAGTGGCCGGACGAGATCCACATGGCCGCCGCGGCCGCGCCGGTCGTGAACGAGGCGTCGACCGTCAGGTCGGCGAAGTTGAGGATGCGGAAGGTGAGGAACACGCCGAGCGCCAGCAGGGCGTAGATCAGCCCCTGCTCCACGGCCGACAGCGAACCAGTGAACACCCACGCGATCGATCCCACGTGCGCCCTCCTTCGTACACCACCCAGATGCGGCGCTGCGCCGGTTACCCGCGGCAACCGGCGCAGCGAAGCGCGAGTAGCTTAGCTTTCCGTCGTGACGATCGTCGCATCCTTCAGCAGGGCTTCAGGGATCGTGACGCCCATCGCGGCGGCGGCCTCCTCGTTGACGTAGAGCTGCGTCTGCTGGGAGATGATCGCGGGCACCTCGCCCACGGGCACCTTCTCGACCAGGATCTTGTAGGCCATCTCGCCCGTCTCCTTGCCCTGCTCGTAGTAGGACAGGCCGCGGCTGGCGATGGAGCCCTTGGAGAGGGACTCGGCGTCGGCCGTGAACACGGGGATCTGGTTCTTCTCGCCGAAGGCGATGACCGGGGCGATGCCGGCGACGACCGTGTTGTCCGTCGGGATGAGGATGGCGTCGACGTCGGTCATCGTCTCGACGGCCGTGGCGATCTCGTTCGTGTTGGTCACGGCGGTCGGCTTGATCGTGATGCCGAGCGGCGCGGCCTCGTTCTCGAACGCGGTCACCTGGACGAGCGAGTTGGGCTCGGACGACGAGTAGAGGACGCCGATGGTCTTGACGTCGGGCACGATCTCCGTGATCAACTCGACCGGCTTGGCGTTCGGGTTCATGTCGGACGTGCCGGTCACGTTGGTCCCGGACGGGCCCTCGTTGTTCGTCACGAGGCCCGCGTCGGCCGGGTCGGTCACGCCGGCGTAGATGACGGGGATGTCGCGCTCCTGCTGGACGATGGCCTGGGCGATCGGGGTCGTGATGGCCAGGATGAGGTCGAGGTCGGGGTCCTGGGCGAAGGTTGTCGCGATCGTGGCGACGTTGGCGCCGTCGGCCTGGGCGTTGGCGTCCTTGTACGTCGCGCGGACGCCCTGGCTGGTCAGGTAGTCCTCGAAGCCGTCGCGGATGAGCTGGAGCGAGGGGTGGTCGACGTACACGGCCACGCCGATCGTGATCGTGTCGTCCGTCGTGGTCGTGGCGGGCGCCTCGGACGTCACGGCGTCGGCCGGGGCCGATGAGCTGGCCGAGCCGCTGGTGCCGGACCCGCCGCAGCCGGTCAGGCCCAGCGAGAGGGCGGCGAGGCCGGCCACGAGGGCGGCCGGAAGCTGGCGAGATTTCATGAGTTCTCCTCGGATGTGCGGTGCTGGCCGGCGCGGGGTCCGCCCCGCGCGGGCTCGGCGGCCACCTTAACGGAGTCGCGTTTCAGGAAGTCGCCGCGTCCGCCGCCAGCGCGGAAACTGTGAGCGAATCGTTATCTGGCGAGCGTGGCCAGGATGAGCTCGCGCACGGTAGCGGCGTCGGCCTGGCCCCTCATCTCCTTCATGACCGCGCCGATCAGCGCGCCCGCCGCCTGGACCTTGCCGTCGCGGACCTTGGCGGCGGCGTCGGGCTGGGCGGCGATGGCCCGGTCGACGGCCCCCTGGAGGGCGCCCTCGTCCGTCACGACCGCCAGGCCGCGCCGGGCCACGACCGCGGCGGGCTCGCCCTCGCCGGCCAGGACGCCCTCGACGACCTGGCGGGCCAGCTTGTCGGTCAACTGGCCGTCGTCCACGAGCTGCTGGGTCTGGGCCACCTGGGCGGGCGTCATCGGTACCTCGTCCAGCTCGATCCCCTGGTCGTTGGCGTAGCGCACCAGCTCGGTCAGCCACCACTTGCGCGCGGCCGCCGGGCTGGCGCCCGCCGTGACCGTGGCGGCGATCGGTTCGAGCGCCCCGGCGCCGCGGATGTCGCGCATCTCCAGGTCAGTGAAGCCCCACTCGGCCTGGAGCCGGGCGGCGCGGGCGCGCGGGTCCTCGGGCAGCGTGGCCCGCAGCTCCTCGACCCACGCGCGCGGCGGGGCGATCGGCACGAGGTCGGGCTCGGGGAAGTAGCGGTAGTCCTCCGCCTGCTCCTTGTTGCGGCCGGGCGACGTCACGCCCTCCTCGTGCCAGTGGCGGGTCTCCTGGATGACCCGGCCCCCCGCCGCCAGGATCGCCGCCTGGCGGCAGATCTCGTAGCGCAGGGCCCGCTCGATCGAGCGGAGCGAGTTGACGTTCTTGGTCTCCGTCCGCGTGCCGAGCCTGGTCGAGCCCTTGGGCATGAGCGAGACGTTGGCGTCGCAGCGGAGCGACCCCTGCTCCATGCGGACATCGGACACGCCGAGCGCCCGCATCTGGTCACGCAGGAACGCCACATACGCCCGGGCCACCTCGGGGGCGCGGGCCCCCGTGCCGTAGACGGGCTTCGTCACGATCTCGATCAGCGGCGTGCCGGCCCGGTTGTAGTCGACCAGGGAGTAGTCCGCGCCCTGGATGCGGCCCGTCGCGCCTTGGTGGACGAGCTTGCCGGCGTCCTCTTCCATGTGGGCCCGCTCGATCGGGACCGTGTACTCCCGGCCGTCGACCTCGACCGTGACCTCCCCGTCGAACGCGATCGGCTCGTCGTACTGGGACGTCTGGAAGTCCTTCGTCATGTCCGGGTAGAAGTAGTTCTTGCGCGCGAAGCGGCACCTCTCCGCGATCGAGCAGTTGAGCGACAGCCCGATGCGGATGGCCGATTCGATCGCCTTGGCGTTGACGACCGGCAGGGAGCCGGGCAGGCCGAGGCAGACCGGGCAGGTGTGGGAGTTGGGCTCGGCGCCGAACTCGTTGGCGCAGCCGCAGAACATCTTCGTCTTGGTGTTCAGCTCGACGTGGACCTCGAGGCCGAGGACGGGCTCGAACAGCTCCATCGCCGCGTCGTAATCCATCAGCTCGTCGCTCATCGCGCACCCCCCTGGTTGCCGAGGACCCGTTCCAGCGCCGCGCCGACGCGGTAGAGCCGGTCGTCGGCCAGCACGGGCGCGATGACCTGGAAGCCGACAGGCAGCCCGTCCTCGGGGGCCAGCCCGGCCGGGAAGGAGGCGGCGCAGTTGCCCGCCAGGTTGACCGGAATGGTACACAAGTCCGCTTTGTACATGGCCAGCGGGTCGTCGACCCGCTCCCCCAGCTTCCAGGCCGTCGTCGGGCACGTCGGCGAGACCAGCACGTCGACCGCCTCGAACGCCCGCGCGAAGTCCTCGCCGATCAGGGTCCGGACCTTCTGGGCGGAGCCGTAGTAGGCCTCGTAATAGCCGGATGACAAGGCATAAGTGCCGAGGATGACGCGGCGCTTGACCTCCGCGCCGAAGCCCTGGCCGCGGGTCAGCCGCATGACCTGCTCGACCGAGTTGGCGCCGTCGTCGCCGACCCGGAGGCCGTAGCGGATCGAGTCGAAGCGGGCCAGGTTGGAGCTGGCCTCGGACGGCATGATCAGGTAGTAGGCGGCCAGCGCCAGGCCGAAGTGGGGGCAGCTGACCTCGTGGAGTTCCGCCCCCTCGCCGCGCAGCCGCTCGACGGCCTCGTGGAAGCGCTGTTCGACGCCGGGGGCGTAGCCCTCGCCGCCGAGCTCGCGGACGACACCGATCCGGAGCCCCCGGACATCGCCGCTTTGCGCGGCCTCGACCACGGGCGGGACCGGGGCGTCGATGGAGGTGGAGTCACGCTCATCGTGACCCCCGATGACGGCGTGGAGCAGCGCGGTGTCGAGCACGGTCCGGCCGCAGGGGCCGGGCTGGTCGAGGGAGCTGGCCATGGCCACGAGGCCGTAGCGAGACGTGCCGCCGTACGTCGGCTTGGCCCCGACCGTGCCGGTGACGGCGGCCGGCTGGCGGATGGAGCCGCCCGTGTCGGAGCCGAGGGCCAGCGGGGCCTCGCCGGCGGCCACGGCGGCCGCCGAGCCGCCGCCGGAGCCGCCGGGGATGCGCTCGGGGTCGACGGGGTTGCGGGTCGGGCCGAAGCCGGAGTTCTCGGTCGACGAGCCCATGGCGAACTCGTCCATGTTCGTCTTGCCGAGGACGACCATGCCGGCGTCGAGGACGCGCTGGACGACCGTGGCCGTGTACGGCGGGATCCAGCCCTCGAGGATGCGGGAGCCGCAGGTCGTGGGCGCGCCCTCGTACGTGAAGGCGTCCTTGACGGCGATGGGCACGCCGGCCAGCGGGCCGAGGGGTTCCCCGGCGGCGCGGCGGCGGTCGACCGCGGCGGCGGTCGCCAGGGCGCGGTCCGCGTCGACGTGGAGGAAGGCGTGGATCGCGCCGTCGACCGCGGCGATCCGGTCGAGGCAGGCCTGGGTGGCCTCGACGGACGAGGCCTCCCCGGACCGGAACGCCTCGGCCAGTTGGGTGGCGGTCAGCTCGTGGAGGGCGGCCATCAGTCCTCCTCCAGGATGTGGGGGACGCGGAAGCGGCCGTCCTCCTGGGCGGGCGCGGCGGCCAGCACGGCCGCCGAGGCCAGCGACGGCGTGACCTCGTCGGCGCGGAACACGTTGGCGAGGTCGAGCGCGTGGGACGTCGGCACGACGTCGTCGCCGGCCGCGGCCTGGACGACGGCGACCGAGTCGAGGATGACGTCGAGCTGGCCGGTGAGCTTCTCCAGCTCGGCGTCGGTCAGCTCGATCCGGGCCAGTCCGGCCAGGCGGGCCACGTCGGTGGCGGTGAGTGACACTAGAAGTCTCCTTGGGGTATAGACCCCGTTATCCTACGGGACGACGTGCCAACCGGCCCCGAATGCGAAAGACTGAGCTCATGATCCTGCTCCGGGTGCAACTCCCCGAGGCCCCAGGCGCGCTGGGCCACGTGGCCAGCGCGATGGGCGCCGTCGGTGGCAACATTCATTCCCTGGAGATCGTCGACCACGGGCCCGACTGGGCGATCGACGACTTCATGGTCGACCTGCCGACCGATGTCCTGCCGGACACGCTCGTGGCCGCCTGCCAGGCGATCCCGGGCGTCCGCGTGCTGTGGCTGTCGCGCCACCACACGTCCTGGCGCGTCGAGTCGGACGTGTCGCTGTTGTCGCGCATGTCGGAGGTGCCGGGCCAAGGCGACCAGATCCTGACCCGGGAGGCGCCGGTCGCGTTCAACTCGGTCTGGGCGGCGCTCCTGGACCATTCGACGGACCCCGTCACGGTCGTGGCGGCGTCCGACCTGGCGCCCGACTTCGCCGTCGACGGCGTGGCCGCGCTGGGCGACCTGACGCAGTTGCGGACCTTCGAACTGCCGGCCGAATGGCTGCCGCAGTGGGGCGAGACGATCGTGGCGATGGCGCCCGTGACGGCCAGCCGGACCATCGTGCTGGGCCGCCAGGGCGGCCCCGCGTACCTCAACTACGAGCTGACCAGGCTCCAACACCTGGCCCACCTGGCCAACTGATGACTTTGTCATCCTGA
Source organism: Propionibacteriaceae bacterium (assembly GCA_031272805.1). Lineage (GTDB taxonomy): Bacteria > Actinomycetota > Actinomycetes > Propionibacteriales > Propionibacteriaceae > WQYJ01. The sequence continues at coordinate 5,881 of JAISTC010000081.1, read as the reverse complement.
GCGCAGCGAAGGATCTCTGCTGCTGCGGAGTTGATGCGGTGCCGGGGCTCGCCTGGGTGGCGGAGAGATCCTTCGCGGAGCCTGTCCTGAGCTTGCGAAGGGCTCAGGATGACAGGGGTGTCCCCAGAACCCCCACAAAGTGGCGGTCGCCGTAGCTGGCGTCGACGCGGCCGACGGGCGGCCAGTACTTGTCGGCGGTCACGCCGCCCGGGAACGCGCCTTGACGGCGGCTGTACGGGCGGTCCCAGGCGTCGGCCGTGACGGCGGCGGCGGTGTGGGGCGCGTGGCGCAACGGCGAGTCGGCGATCGCCCACTCCCCCGCCGCGACCTGCTCCGCCTCGGCCGCGATGGCCAGCATGGCGTCGCAGAACCGGTCCAGTTCCGCCAGCGACTCGGATTCCGTCGGCTCGACCATCAGCGTCCCGGCGACCGGGAACGACATGGTCGGCGCGTGGAAGCCGAAGTCCATCAGCCGCTTGGCGACGTCGTCGACGGTCACGCCCGTGCGATGGGTGAACTCCCGCAGGTCCAGCAGACACTCGTGGGCCACGAAGACCCCCTTATCCCGCCCCTCGCTCGCACCAGAGGATGCTCGCGCCACCCCCGAGTCGGGGCCCCGGTACAACACGGGGAAGGTGGCGTCGAGGCGGTGGGCGACGTAGTTGGCCGCCAGGACCGCGCCCTCCGTGGCCTCCTTGAGGCCGGCGCCGCCCAGCAGCCGCAGGTACGCCCACGAGATCGGCAGGACGAGCGGGGAGCCGTACGGCGCGGCCGCCACGGCGTAGTCCCGGCCCGGCAGGTACGGCGCCAGGTGGGCCTGGCAGGCGACCGGCCCGACGCCCGGGCCGCCGCCGCCGTGGGGCATGGCGAACGTCTTGTGGAGGTTCAGGTGGGAGATGTCGCCGCCGAACCGGCCCGCCTGGGCCCAGCCCATGAGGGCGTTGAAGTTGGCGCCGTCGATGTAGACCTGGGCGCCCGCGGCGTGGGCTAAGTCGCAGACCTCGCGCACGGCCGCCTCGTAGACGCCGTGGGTTGACGGGTAGGTCAGCATGAGCGCGCCGACGCGGCCGGCGTGCTCCGCCAGCTTGGCCCGCAGGTCGGCCAGGTCGACGTTGCCCGCCGCGTCCGTGGCCACGCCGACGACCTGGAAGCCCGCCATGGCGGCGGACGCCGGGTTGGTCCCGTGGGCGGAGGCCGGGACGAGGCAGACGGTCTTCTCCGGGTGGCCCTGGGCGGCGTGGTAGCGGCGGATCGCCAGGAGCCCCGTGAACTCGCCCTGCGCGCCGGCGTTCGGCTGGAGCGTGACGGCGGCGTAGCCCGTGGCCTCGGCCAGCCACGCCTCGAGGTCGGCGATGACCGCCCGGGTCCCGGCGGCGTCCTCGGGCTCGGCCCAGGGATGCAGGTCGGCGAAGCCGGGCCACGTCATCGGCGCCACGGCGACGGTCGGGTTGAGCTTCATCGTGCAGGAGCCGAGCGGGATCATGCCCCGGTCCATGGCGAAGTCGCGGTCGGCCAGGCGCTTGAGGTAGCGGGTCAGCTCCAACTCGGTCCGGTGGCTGTGGAAGACAGCGTGGGTGAGGAACGGGCTGGTCCGGCGGAGCTTCGGCGGGATCGGCTGGGCGGCCGGCGTGACGGCGTCGGCCCGCCCGAGTACGGCCGTCACGGCGGTCACGAGGTCCGCCACGTCGGCCTCGGTCGCCGCCTCGTCCAGCGACACGAGGACCCGGTCGGGGTCGGCCCAGACGTCGAGCCCGCGGTCGCGGGCGGCCGCGCGGACGGCGGGCCCCTGGCCGGGGGCGGGGATGGCCAGCGTCCCGAAGTAGGTCTCGTTGACCGCCAGGCCGACGGCCGCCAGGCGTTGGGCCAGGTCGCGGGTCAGGCCGTGGACCCGCTCGGCGATGGCCGTCAGGCCCTCCGGCCCGTGATAGATGGCGTAGGCGGCGGCCACGACGGCGAGGAGGACGGAGGCCGTGCAGATGTTGGAGGTGGCCTTCTCGCGCCGGATGTGCTGTTCGCGGGTCACGAGGGCGAGGCGGAGGGCGGGCGCGCCGGTGTCGTCCTGGCTCAGCCCGACCAGTCGGCCGGGCATCTGGCGGACGAGGTTGTCGCGCACGGCCATGAAGGCGGCGGCCGGGCCGCCGTAGCCGAGCGGCCCGCCGAAGCGCTGGGCGGAGCCGACGGCGATGTCCGCGCCTTGCTCCCCCGGCGGCTGGAGCAGCGTCAGGGCCAGCGGGTCGACGCCGACCGCCAGGAGCCCGCCCGCCGCATGGATGGAGTCGGCCAGCGGCCCGAGGTCGTAGATCCGCCCAGAGTGCCCGACCTGCTGGACGTACAGCCCGCAAGCTCTGTCCCAGGCCGAGGTGTCAGAGACCGCGGCCAGAGGCCGTCCGCGGCCGTCGGACGCGGACTCTGATACCGCGGCCGTCCCCGCCGATGCCCCGCTCACGTCGACCGTGACGACGTCAATCCCCAGCGGCTCGGCCCGCGTCTCGATGACGGCCCGGACATGCGGAAACACGTCCGCATCCACGAGGAAAACCGGGCGCGCGCCCTTGGCCGCGCGGTGGCACAGCGCCATCGCCTCGGCCGCGGCGGTGGCCTCGTCCAGCAGCGACGCGTTGGCCACGGGCAGCGCGGTGAGGTCGGCCAGCATCGTCTGGAAGGTGAACAGGGCCTCCAGCCGGCCCTGGGAGATTTCCGGCTGGTAGGGCGTGTAGGCCGTGTACCAGGCGGGGTTCTCGAGGATGAGCCGCTGGATGACCGGGGGCGTGATGGACCGGTAGAAGCCCGCGCCGTTGAGCCAGCGGCGCGGCCGGTTGCGGGCCGCCAGCGCCTGCAGTTCGGCCAGCACTTCGGCTTCGCCGACGGCCTCCGGCAGGTCGGGGAGCGCGGCGGCGAGGCCCGCCGGCAGCGCCCGCTCGACGATGGACTCGTCGGGGCCGAGCCCGAGGGCCGCGCGGACCTTGGTCCGGGCGGCGGCGTCGAGCCCGAGGTGGCGGGCCAGGAAGGGCGCGGCCATCGCTACTCGGCCTCGGCCACGAGCGCGTCGTAGGCGGCGGCGTCGAGCAGCGCGGCGCCCGCGGCCGGCGACCCGACCTCGAACAGCCAGCCTTCCCCGAACGGGTCCGAGTTGACGATCTCGGGGCCGTCGACGGCGGCCTGGTTGACCGCCGTGACCTCCCCCGTGACGGGCGAGTACAGCGTCGAGACGGACTTGGTCGACTCGATCTCGCCGCACGGTTCGCCTGCCGTGACGGCGCTGCCGACGGCGGGCAGGTCGACGAAGACGACGTCGCCGAGGGCGCCCGTGGCGTATTCCGTGATGCCGACGCGGGCGACCGGCCCGGCCGGCTGGGCGACCCACTCGTGGTCGGTGGTGTAGAACAGGTCGGCGGGGTTGGGCACAGCGGTCTCCTTGGGTTGTTCGGTTGGGGTCAGGACTTCTTGAGGAAGGGCAGCGCGGTGACGCGGAACGGCGTCAGTTGGCCGCGCACGTCGACCTCGACGAGGTCGCCCGGCGCGGGTTCGGGGCCGGTCACGCTGGCCAGCGCGATCGGGTAGCCGAGGGTCGGCGAGAGGGCGCCCGACGTGACGTGGCCGCCGGGCTCGCCGTCGCGGACGAGCGGGTAGCCGGCGCGGGCGGCGCGGCGGCCCTCGCCCTGGAGCCCCACGAGGTGCTTGCGGGGCTCCCGGCTGAGCAGGGCGGCTTTGCCGACGTAGTCGGCCGCCTTGGCCCGGACGAAGTAGCCCTGGCCGCCCTCGATGGGCGTCGTGTCGCGGTCGAGTTCGTGGCCGTAGAGCGGCATCCCGGCCTCGAGCCGGAGCGTGTCGCGGCAGGCCAGGCCGCAGAGGGTCAGGCCCTGGTCCCGGCCGGCCGCCTCGAGCCGTTCCCACAGGGCGGGGGCGGCCTGGCGCGGGCAGGCGATCTCGAAGCCGGTCTCGCCCGTGTAGCCGGTTCGGCAGAGCAGCAGCGGCGTCCCGTCCAGCGTGGCCTCGGCGCAGCGGTAATAGCCCAGCGCCGCCGCCTCGGGCAGGCCGGCCGCGGCCAGGATGGCCGGGGAGTTGGGGCCCTGGACGGCGATGAGGGCCCGGTCCAGCGTGACGTCGTGGACCGCCGCCCCGCAGCCCGCCAGGCGCTCGGCCAGTTCGGCGGCGACGACCGCGCGGTTGGCGGCGTTGGCGATGATGAACCAGTGGTCGGCGGCCAGGCGGTAGACGATGAGGTCGTCGATGACCGTCCCCTCAGGGGTCAGGATCATCGAATAGGAGGCCCGGCCGACCGGCATGGTCGAGTGTTGGCCGAGGAGGGCGTAGTCGAGGCCCGGGCCGGCCGCGGCCCCGGGCAGGTCGAGCTGGGCCATGTGGGAGAGGTCGAAGAGTCCGGCGGTGGTGCGGACGGCGTGGTGTTCGGCCAGGTCGGAGCCGAAGCGGACGGGGAGTTCCCACCCGCCGAACTCGGTGAAGTGCGCGCCGCGCGCGCGGTGCAGGGCATCCAGGGGGCTGAGCAGAAGGCCGGTCACGCGGGCCATGCTACCTACTCCAACCGAAGGAGTCCGACCACCGCGAAGGCCCGGCGTCCCTGCCGCGGCGATTGAGCGATCCTCGACGGCAGGAGCCGCGACACGCCGAGGCAGACGTCGAGCATCGCTCACTCGGCTGACGGGGTGGCGGGTCGGCCGGTCTACAGGCCGACGGCCTGGGCGATCTGTTGGAAGACCCAGTAGCCCAGTGTGAAGATGGCGGCGGCCGCCAGGACGAACAGGATCGGCGCCAGGATTCTGGCCCGCCTTTTCTGGCCCGTGGTCGGGACGTGCTTCGGGCCCCACTCGCCGATCGCCGGGCGCGCGCGGACCGGCACCTCCTCGTGGAGGTCCAAGTTCGTGAACACGCGGTGCGCCATGGCCCCGCAGTCTAGCCGTCAGGCCGTGACGGCCGCCCCAATCCCAGGGCGCCGGTGGTAGAGCAGCGTCACGATCAGCCCCGTCACGAGAAGCGCGGCGGTCAGCGCGAAGGGCAGGCTGCGGTTCTGGCCGGAGAGGAGCCCGCCGATCCAGCCGAACGGGGAGACCGCCAACATCACGATCGTCCGTTGCACGGCCATGACGCGGGACCGTTCGACCGGGTCGACGTTGAGCGCGACGAGGGACTCGGCCAACATCGCCAGCAACCCAGCGCCCAGCCCGTCGGCCACCAGGCAGACGCCCAGCAGGACGTAGACGCGGGCGCCGGCGGCCGGCCCCGCCGGGGCCGGGATGAGCGCCAACAGGGCCTGCGAGGCGCCGTAGACGCCGAAGCCGAGGAGCAGGGGACGCTTCAGGTTGGCCGCCGTGCCCGTCGACGTCAGGGCCGGGATGAGCGTGAAGTAGAAGGCGATGGCGATGAGCGAGCGGGCCATCGGGAAGAAGGGCAGCAGGGGGTCGGGGACCAGCAGCTTCTGGGAGGCGATGACCTGCCAGAACGTCGTGTTGACCGTCGAACAGGCCCCGGCCAGCGCGGCCACAGCCAGCGCGAACAGGGTCCCGGGCGAGCGCCGGACCAGGCCGAGCACGCCGCGGTAGCCGGCGAACAGCGTGGCGAAGGGGACGCCGCGGGTGGCGTCACGCCGGACCGCGCCCATCGCCGTCTCGCGCGAGGCGGCGTAGAGGAGGACGATCTTGGCCGACATGACGACGAAGGCGTTGAGGTAGAGGAGGCGGACGGCGGGCACCAGCGACAGGCGGGCCACGAGGACCGCGGCGATGGGCGCGAACAGGGCGGAGAGGTTGCCGGCCACCATGACGAGGGAGTAGATGCGCGTGATCTGGTCCCGCTCGGCGTCCTCGACCATGAGGCAGTCCCACGAGTTCTGGGTCACCTGCCAGGTCCCGTTGACGAGCGACGC
>JAISTC010000018.1 GCA_031272805.1 Propionibacteriaceae bacterium | reverse complement strand
CTGGCGGCGGGGTCTGGCCAGGCGGCGGTGTCCGGCGCCCTGGCCCTGGCGAGGCACGAGCCGGGGCCAGGGCACCGGATACCGCGGCCGACAGAAGACTGTCCCCGGCCGAGGTATCTGACGCCGCCGCCCGGGCTCGTTCCTCGCCAAGGCCGCGGCATCAGACACCTCGGCCTGGCCCAACACCTCGGCCTTGCACCGTGGTCACGAATTGGTAACGATCTGCGCGTATACGCATGTATCCGTTTGACGGGTTTCGCCTGGCCGCTCTAGAGTCCCGCGTCAAGTAGCCAACCTGCGAGGTACCCATGCGACGCGCCGAATCACTCCGCCCGGAGTTCATGATGTGTTGCCGCCGCCCGGCGCCCCGGTGGTGTCGAATGCGGTTGGGCTGCTAGCCCCTACCCCGCATCGCCGCCCGCCACGTCCGGGCGGCTTTCTTCTCCCACGTTCCCCGCGGCCGAACGACGCCGCCCGACCACCCCGTGACCCCACACCAGACCCCGAAAGGACTCCCATGACCACCACCCTGACCCGGCGCCGCTCGGCCTTCCTGGCCCTGCTGCTCGCCTTCACCCTCGTCGCGCTGAGCCTGTTGACCGCCTGCTCGAAGGACGCCAGCGGCAGCGACGGCCAATCCAAGCCCATCCGCATCGGCGTCGTCGGCGCGTCCGACCCCTACTGGGCGACCTACGTCCAGACCGCCAAGGACGCCGGCATCGACATCGAGCTGGTCGACTTCACGGACTACGCCCTGCCCAACCCCGCCCTGACCGAGGGCGACCTCGACATCAACCAGTTCCAGCACATCGTCTACCTGGCCAACTACATCGCCACGTCCGGCAAGGACCTCGTCCCGCTCGGCTCGACGGCGATCTACCCGCTGTCGCTCTTCTCGAAGAAGTACACATCGGTCGCCGACATCCCCGACGGCGCCACGGTCGTCATCCCCGACGACCCGAGCAACCAGGCGCGCGGGCTCCTCGTGCTCCAGTCCGCCGGCCTCGTGACCCTCAAGGGCGGCGGCTCGATCTTCTCGTCCCTGGCCGACATCGACCAGGCCAACTCCCGGGTCAAGGTGACGGAGGTGGCCGCGGACCTGACGCCCAGCTCGCTGAACGACGCCGCCGCGGCCATCATCAACAACGACTATGTCGTGGACGCCGGCCTCAGCTTCGACGACGCCATCGCCAAGGACGACCCGTCCGACCCCAACGCCCTGCCCTACGTCAACATCTTCGCCGTCCGGCCCGAGGACAAGGACAACGCGACGTACCTGAAGCTGGTCGAGCTGTTCCAGGACACGACGGCCGTGACGGACGGGCTGCAGGAGGTCTCGGGCGGCGTGGCGGAGATCGTCAAGATCCCCCAGGCCGACCTGCAGGCCGCGCTCGACAAGACCGTGGCGGACACGAAGGCGCAGGGCTAGCCGATGGCCGCGTCACGTTCCCCGCAGCCCGCAGGACGGTCACGATGTCGCTGGTAGAGCTGCGCGACGTCCACAAACAATTCCCCGCGCCCAAGACGGCGCGCGCGAAGGGGGCCCCGCCGGTGATCACGGTCATCGACGGGGTCTCCCTCGACGTCGCCGAGGGCGAGATCTTCGGGCTCATCGGCTACTCCGGCGCGGGCAAGTCGACGCTGGTCCGCCTCATCAACGCCCTGACGCCCGTGACCTCCGGCTCGATCCGCGTCGCCGGCCGGGAGGTCACGACGCTGGGCGAGAAGGACCTCCAGGTCCTGCGCCGCGACATCGGGATGGTCTTCCAGCAATTCAACCTGTTCAACTCGCGGACCGTCTGGGGCAATGTCTCCTACCCGCTGGCCATCGCGGGCGTGCCCAAGGCGGAGCGGGTCGGCCGGGTCCGGGAGCTCCTCGAGTTCGTCGGCCTGGAGGGCAAGTTCGACGCCTACCCCGACCAGCTCTCCGGCGGCCAGAAGCAGCGCGTCGGCATCGCCCGGGCGCTGGCCACGCGGCCCCGCCTCCTGCTGGCCGACGAGGCCACGAGCGCCCTCGACCCGGAGACGACCCAGGAGGTCCTGGCCCTCCTGCGCCGCGTCAACGCGGAGTTCGGCACGACGATCATCGTTATCACCCACGAGATGGAGGTCATCCGCACGACCGCCACGCGCGTGGCCGTCCTCGACGAGGGCCAGATCATCGAGCAGGGCCCGGTCTACGACGTGTTCTCCGCGCCGCAGCACCCGACGACCCGGAAGTTCGTCGCCACGGTCATCCAGCAGGTCCCCGACGCCGCCGGCCTGGCCCGCCTGCGCGCCCAGCACCCCGGCGTCCTGGCCGCGTTCACGCTGCGCGAGGGCGGGCCGACGCAGGGCCAGTTCTTCGGCGAGCTGGGCCGTTGGGGCGTCGGCTTCGAGCTGGTCCACGGCGGCATCGAGGACATCGCCGGCCAGACCTTCGGCCAATTGGTCTTGAACCTGACCGGCGACGAGGCGACGATCCACGACGCCCTGGCCGGCCTCTCCACCCGCTTCGACGTCCGGGAGCTCGCATGAAGACCCGCTTGCCCGATCTCTGGGGCCTGCTCTGGCAGGCGTTCTACGAGACGCTGTACATGGTCGGCTTGTCCCTCCTCATCGGGACGTTGATCGGCCTCCTCATCGGCCTCGGCCTCTACACGACCCGCGCCGGCGGCCTCTACGCCAACCGCCCCGTCTACGTCGTCATCAACTTCGTCGTCAACTTCTTCCGGCCCATCCCGTTCGTCATCTTCATCGGCGCCGTGCAGCCGCTGGCGCGCCTCGTCACGGGGACGGGCATCGGCAACCGGGCCATCATCTTCGGCCTGTCGCTGGCCGCGTCGTTCATGATTTCGCGCGTGGTCGAGCAGAACCTGTTCTCCGTCGACCCGGGCGTCATCGAGGCGTCACGCGCGATGGGCGCGAGCCGGCTGCGGACGGTCGCGGCGGTCCTCATCCCCGAGGCGCTGGGCCCGCTCATCCTCGGCCTGACGTTCGCGTTCGTGGCCGTGGTCGACGCCTCGGCCATCGCCGGCGTCATCGGCGGCGGCGGCCTCGGCAAGTTCTCGCTGACCTACGGCTTCCACCAGTTCGACACGATCGTGACGTGGACGACCGTCCTCATCATCGTGGCGATCGTCCAGTTGGGCCAGTTGGCCGGCAACCTGCTCTCCCGCAAGGTCATGCGCCGGTAGGCCACGGGGTCGGGCACGCTGGCTACGGAGCGAGGAACGAGCGACAGCCAGCGGGCCTGACACCGTGGCGCCGCCCGCGAAACACCGCTCCGACACCGTGGCGCCGCGCCAGACACCGCTCAGGCCCCCAGCTCCTTCAGATAGTTGTAGACCGTGTACCGCGTCACGTGGAGCGCGGCGGCGGCGCGCTCGACCGAGTTCTTGAGGCGGAAGAAGCCCTGCCGGTCGAGGTCGGCGACGACGGCGAGTTTGTGGCGTTTGTGCATGAGGTCGACGGGCACGCCGACGGCGGCCACGGCGTGGACCAGCGCGGTCGTGGCCAGGTCCGCCACGTCGGCCGGAGGTTCGGGCTCAGCGGCTGGCGGGGCCGGGGCCAGGAGGTTGAGGCTGAGCTCGGCCAGCGGAGTGCCGTCGGGCGCCTCGACGACAAGGCGGGCCCCGGCGGCGGAGAGGGTCGCCAGGGCGCCGGCGAGAGCGGACGCGCCGGCGGCGTCGGTGAGGTCGGCCATGTTTCCCCCCGGAATGAGGCCAGTGCGGGGGCCAGGTGTCGCCCCCGCGCCCTGAGTATCCCACAACAATGAGACATTGTCATCATTTTGTTGAAGTCTTCAACAGACGCTGATAATCTCGAAGCAGCGGTTGAGAGACCGCCACTCGGTCGGCCGGACGGCGACCTCCCCCCGGGATTGCCGTTCGGTTGGCCCGGAGATGACCGGGTCCGGAGGACGCCCCGGTCGCACCGATTCCGGGCCGGGCCGGTGCCGGGGACCAGTAGGTGAGGCGATCCTGGCACCGGCCCCTCCTCCGCCATCTGGCCGCCCTGCCATCCCAAACCGTTGTCATCCCGGCGCAAGCCGGGACCTTCCCCCGCCGCCGAAGGGAACCCCGTGTCATCCCAAACCGTTGTCATCCCGGCGAAAGCCGGGATCTTGGACCCCGGGCAGTCGACCGCCGGAGGAAAGATCCCGACTTCCGCCGGGATGACAGCCCCCAAGCCACGCTTCCCGCGGGCCGAAAGATAACGAATTGGTCTCAGTCTGCGTTCCCATCGCCGCTGGGCTTGATTTTTCTTAGTTCGTTAGGTTTACTAACAAACATGTCAACGAGGACCACCCCTCGATCGAGCGGGACCCGGGCCCGGCGGCTCATCCGACCAGAGGACGGCCGCCGGAACAACATTGCCCTCGTTCTCCAGACTCTCTACGACCACTCCGGCCTGTCCCGCGCCGACCTCGCCCGCCAGACCGGGCTGACCCGCGTGACCGTGTCCGACCTCGTGGCCGAGCTCCTCGACGACGGCCTCATCCGCGAAGCCGGCCCCAACGAGCAGGTCCGCCCCGGCAAGCCCGGCACGGCGCTGGCGCTGGTCCCGGACGCGCGTGACCTCCTCGCCATCGACCTGTCCGACCAGGTCACGCTGCACGGCGCGATCCTCTCCCTCCAGGGCGAGGTCGTCCACCGCGTCGACCGGCCGCTCGCCGGCGCCCGCGGCGACGCGGCGCTGGCCACGGTGACCGAACTGGCGCGCGACCTCCAGCGGGCCGCCACCCACCCGGCCGCCGGCCTCGGCGTCGGCAGCCCGGGCCTGGTCGACGCCGACGGCGTCGTCCTCAACGCGACCTCCCTCGGCTGGCGCGACGTCAACCTGGCGGCCCACCTGGAGGCCGCCCTCGGCCTCCCCGCCGACGTCGCCAACGACGCCAACCTGGCCGCCCAGGCGGAGCACCGCTTCGCCGGCGGCTCCGCCAACCTCCTCCGCCTCCAGATCGTCGGCGGTCTCGGCGCGGCCCTCCTCGTCGGCGGGACCCCGGTCCTAGGCGAGAACAGCGCGGCCGGCGAGATCGGCCACGTCGTCGTCGAGCCCGACGGCGCGCCCTGCCGCTGCGGCAAGCGGGGCTGCCTGGAGACGTGGCTCGCCACCCCCCACCTCACCCAGCGCCTGGCCGATGACCCCGGCCACCACGACGAGATCCTGGCCGCGGCCGGCCGCCACCTCGGCACGGTCCTCGCCCCCGTCGTGGCGGTCCTCGACCTCAGCCAGGTGATCCTCGGCGGACCCCGTGACCTGCTCGACGGACCGCTCCTGGCGGCCGCCCAGGCCACCCTGACCGAGGACACCCGGGTCGATTTCCGCGGCCCGGCCCAACTGACCCATTCCACCTTGGGCGACGACGCCGTCATTCTCGGCGCCGCCGCCCTCGTTCTGAGGCGCCGGCTCGGCGTTCGATAGAAACCCCAAGAAAGGAACCCCATGAAACGCATCCTGTCCATGGCAGCCGTCGCCACGGCGGCCGCCCTGGCCCTGACCGGTTGCGGGAGCGACAGCGGCAGCGGCTCCGCCGCGACGTCCGCCTCGGCGTCCGAGGCCCCCGCCACCACCGAGGCCGCCCAGACCGGCGAGAACATCACGTTCTGGCTGATCGGCGGCGACACGCCCCAGGACCTCCGCGACTACCTGATCAAGGAGTACAAGGAAGTCAACGGCGGCACGCTGACCATCGAGGAGCAGTCCTGGGGCGACATCATCGCCAAGCTGACGACCTCGCTGCCCGACCCGGCCAACACGCCGGACGTGACGGAGATCGGCAACACGCAGGCCCCGACGTTCACGAACGTGGGCGCCTTCCTCGACATCTCCGACATGTACGAGGAGCTGGGTGGCTCGAAGCTGCTCCAGGGCTTCGTCGAGGTCGGCTCGGTCGACGGCAAGGAGTACGCGCTGCCCTACTACTTCGGCTCGCGCTACATGTTCTACCGCAAGGACATCTACGCCGCCGCCGGCGTCTCGGTCCCGACGACGCTGGACGAGTTCAACTCGACCGTCGCCACGCTGGCCGAGGCCAACCCGAACAACATCCCGGACTTCTCCGGCTTCTTCATCGGTGGCCAGGACTGGCGCAACGGCATCTCCTGGATCTTCGCCAACGGCGGTGACCTCGCCAAGTACGAGAACGGCACGTGGACGTCGACCCTGTCCGACCCGAACACGATCAAGGGCCTCGAGCAGCTCCAGCAGATCCAGCAGACCGCCTCGAAGGCGCCGCGGACGATGAAGGACGAGTCCCCGTGGCTCTACTTCAACGACTCCGACTCCTCGACCGCCGAGGACGGCACGACGACCGCGACGGCCCTCGCCGCCGCCACGATCATGGCCCCGGGTTGGGCGCACTGGTCGATCGGCGACCTGGACGCCGACGGCAACCGCGTCTGGAACGACGAGAAGTTCGGCGTCTTTGTCCTCCCGGGCAACGACGGCAAGCCCGCCCCGGTCTTCGCCGGCGGCTCGAACATCGCCATCTCCGCCAAGTCCCAGCACGTCGAGGGCGCCAAGGACCTCATGCGGATCATCTTCTCCGCCGAGTACCAGACGCTCCTGGCCCAGAACGGCCTCGGCCCGGCCAACTCGGACTACGTCTCCGCGATGGGCTCCGACGAGTTCACGACCGCCCTGGTCGAGTCCGCGTCGAACGCCAAGCTGACGCCGGCGGCCCCGGGCTGGGCCACGGTCGAAGGCTCCGGCAAGCTCGAGGAGTTCTTCCAGAAGGTCGCTGAGGGTGGCGACGTCACGGCGCTGGCCGCCGAGTACGACGAGATCCTCACCCCGATGCTCAACGGCAAGTAAACCCAAGCCGGCGGGTCCTGGGGGGCACTCCCCAGGGCCCGCCCCCTGGGCCCCCGCCCGGCCCTCCCCCACCTACCCCATCCCCATGTCCCACCGAAAGAGGCCCCACCATGACGACCGCCACCGTCCCACCCGCGCAGAGACGACGTTTCCACGTCGCCCCCTACGCCCTCCTCATCCCGGCGGTGGCCATCTTGTTGGCCGCGCTGGCCTACCCGGTCGGCTGGCAGATCGTGACGTCGCTCAAGCAGTACGGCCTGGCCCAGCAGTTCGGCCAGCCCGCGCCCTTCGTCGGCCTGGCCAACTACCTCAACCTCTTCCGTGACTCCCAAATCTGGGCCGTCGTCGTCCGGTCCGTCGCGTTCTGCCTCGTCAACGCCGTCGTCACCGTCGTCATCGGCGTGGCCCTGGCCGTCCTCATGAACGCGGTCGGCAAGGCCTGCCGCCTCATCCTCCAGATCGGCCTCCTGCTGGCCTGGGCCATGCCCGTGGTCGCCGCGATGACCGTCTGGGTCTGGCTGTTCCAGTGGCACATCGGCGTCGTCAACTGGCTCCTCAACCACATCGGTTTCAACTTCACCAACCACAACTGGTTGGAGAAGCCCCTCTCGTTCTACCTCGTGGCCACGATCATCGTCGTCTGGATGTCCGTCCCGTTCGTGTCCTTCTCCGTCTACGCCGGCCTGACGCAGATTTCCCCCGAGGTGATGGAGGCCGCCCAGCTCGACGGCGCCTCGGGCTGGCGCCGCTTCACGCAGATCACGGTCCCGATGATCCGGCCGGTCCTCATGATCGTGCTGCTGCTGCAGATCATCTGGGACCTCCGCGTGTTCACCCAGATCCGCCTGCTCCAGGACGCCGGCGCGCCACTGGCCTCGACCGACCTGCTGGGCACGTACATCTACCGGGTCGGCACGGGGTCGTCCGACTTCGGCATGGCCGCCGCGATGAGCGTGTTCGTCCTCATCCTGACCATGGTCCTGTCCGCCCCCTACGTCCGCTCGCTCATGAAGGAGGATGCCGCGTGAGCACCGCACTCAGCGCCGCCCCGAAGGCCAACCGCCACATCAAGGTCGGCAAGATCATCGCGTCCATCGCCGCCGTCGCCCTCGCCATCGTGTGGGTGTTCCCGGTCTACTGGATGGTCAACTCGTCGCTCCTGCCGAACGCCGTCCTCAACTCGCCGACGCCCCGCTTCCTGCCGTTCGGCGGCTCGCTCAACAACTTCCGGGCCGTGCTCTCGGGCGGCACGTTCTTCCCGGCGCTCAAGACGTCCCTCATCGTCACGCTGACCGCCGTCGTGCTGTGCCTGCTGTTCGCGTTCTGCGCGGCCCTGGCGATCTCCCGCTACAAGTTCAAGGGCCGCCAGGGCTTCGTCCTGGCCGTCCTGTTCATCCAGATGCTCCCGGCCGAAGGCCTGTTCATCGCCCAGTACAAGATGATGAGCTCGGTCGGGCTCCTCAACACGGCCATCGGCCTGGCCGGCCTGTACACGGCCGCGGTCGTGCCGTTCACGATCTGGATGCTGCGCGGCTTCGTCGCCGGTGTCCCGGCCGACCTGGAGGAGGCCGCCATGGTCGACGGGGCGACCCGGACCGGCGCGTTCTTCCGCATCACGTTCCCGCTGCTGGCCCCGGGCCTGGTGGCGTCGGGCGTGTACGCGTTCCTCCAGGCGTGGAACGAGTTCACGATCGCCCTCGTCATCATGCAGAAGGAGTCGTCCCGGACGCTGCCGCTGTGGCTCCGCGGCTTCGTCCAGCAGTCCAACACCCGCGAGGTCGACTGGGGCCAGGTCATGGCGGCCAGCTCGCTGGTGGCCCTCCCGGTCATCGTGTTCTTCCTCCTGGTCCAAGGCCGCCTGACCAGCGGCTTGGTCGCCGGCGCCGTCAAGGGCTAGGCCCGAGGCTGAGGTGCCAGGCGCCGCGGCCCTGGCGAGGAACGAGCCCGGGCGGCGGCACCTGATACCGCGGCCGCCAGCCGACACTCCCGAGGCATCTCGCGGTCAGGCCAGGTCACGCCTGCGGTAACCAGCGGCGCCCACGCCCGCGAGCACCGCAACGGCCACACCGGTCCACAGGCAGAAGCCCCACCCGGGCTGTTCCCGGGGGACGTCCGGGACGTGGTGCCAGAACGACAGGTTCAGCAGCCACTCCGGCGCCTTGACGGCCGAGCCGATGATGTCGAGCAAGAATGAGCAGGTGGCGAAGGCGTAGGCCAGGCCAGGGGCGAACATGGGCCGCCAGCCGAGAACGGCCAGGCCGAGGGCGTACGTGACGAGGGCGGCCGACAGCCAGGTCAGCGCGGCCGTCGCGGCGGCGGCCCACGAGAGGTCTGCCTCCTGGGCCAGCAAGGCCAGCCACACCCCGGTCCCCGCCCCCGCGGAGATGACCACCAGGGCCGCCACATCCGTCAAGGCGTCGGCGCCGACCAGCGCCAGACGGCGCACCGGACGAGCCAGGATCGAGCGTGACTGGCCGGACGTCTCCTGCCGCAGCAGCGACGTCGTGAAACCGGCGCCCCCCAGCGCGACGACCGTCCCCAACGCGACGAAGACGAGAGCCAGGTAGCCCTGGGCGCCGTCGTACTCGCCGGTTTCGCCCAGAATGACGCTGAGTTGCTCGGACGCCGCCGTCAAGCGGCCCCCCTCGTCGGTCACGAGGGCCGTGACCACGCCGAGCAGGCTCAGGCCGGCGCACCAGCCGATGATGTGGCGGGCGTTCAGCCGGAGGGGGGCGCCGACGACCGAACCCAACAGGGCCAGGCGGTCGGGCCGCTCGTCGCGCGGTCGCACGAGGGCAGCCGCGCCGTCGCGCCGCCGTTCGCCGAGCCAGGCCAGGTCGAACAGAACGACGGCCGCCAGGATGAACAGGGCGGTCACGCCGTAGCGGGGCGCGACGAGCGCTTCCACCCGCTCGACCCAGCCGAAGGGCGAGGCCCACGCCCACGCCGAGTCCTGGACATCGGCCACGCCGCGCAGCAGGTAGAGGGCCGCGACCGCGGCGATGGCCAGGCCCAACGCGGACCGCCGGTGGGGCATGACCTGGCTGCACAGGGCCCCCAGCCCGAGGCAGACGAGGGGCGGTAACGTCAGGATCAGCCCGAAGAACGCGTAGTCCGCGACCGGCTGGAGGCTGTCCGTGACCAGGGCGCTGAGGGCGGTGGCGGCGGACACCAGCAACCAG
The DNA here is from genome assembly GCA_031272805.1 of Propionibacteriaceae bacterium. Classification (GTDB taxonomy): domain Bacteria; phylum Actinomycetota; class Actinomycetes; order Propionibacteriales; family Propionibacteriaceae; genus WQYJ01. The sequence continues at coordinate 23,619 of JAISTC010000018.1, read as the reverse complement.
ACGGGCCCGGCCAGCGCGGCCAGCCCGCCCGCGGTGGCGGCGAAGACCTCGCCGCGGGTCAAGCGGCCGCTCGCCAACACCTTCCAGGACCCCACTTCCTCGGCCCCGCGATAGGCGCGCGTCGCCGTGCCGATGGCCCAGACGGACAGGATGAGCGAGAGCAGCGCCGCCCGCCACGACGTGAAGCCCGCCACGGTGTCCACGTGCCAGGCCGGGCCGAACAGGAGGCGGATGCCGCCGGACTGCATGGAGGACACGGCCACCTGGCGGTCGGCGGCCGCCGGGAAGCTGCGGACATACCCCAGCGCGTTGAACACAATGACGACGCCGACCACGCCGGCCCAGCCCAAGGCCGAGCGCAAGTTGGTCCGCCAGACCAGGGCCGCGACGCCGAGGGCGGCGCGGGCGCCGGCGCCGTCACGTTCTGCCATTGGCCGCGTCCACCCGGTCGTCGTAATAGCTCAGGAAGACCTCCTCCAGGGAAGGGGTCTTGGTCTCGACCGACTCGATCGCGGCGGCGCCGAAGGCGGCGAACAGGCCTGACTGCGACCCGGCCACGTCGAGGACCACCCGGTCCTCGGCTGCGTCAACCAGAGTGACCCCGGCCACCGCCGCCAGGTCGGGGCGCGGCCCGGCGAAGCGGATCGTGACACGGGCGGCCCGGAGGTGTTTCAGGTCCGCGATCGTGCCGTCGTCGACGATGACGCCGTGGTTGATGATGAGGACGCGGTCGCAGACGGCCTCGACCTCCTCCATGGTGTGCGACGACAGGAGCACCGCCGCGCCCTCGCCCCGCAGGCGTTTGACCTCCTCCCGGAACACCGCGCCCATGACGGGGTCCAGGCCCGTCGACGGCTCGTCGCAGAGGAGCAGGCGGGGGCGGGTGGCCAAGGCGGCGATGATGGCGAGCTTCTGGAGGTTGCCGGTCGAGTAGGCGCCCACCTTCTTCCCCGGGTCGAACTCGAAGGCCGCGGTCAGCCGCCTCCGTTCGGCCGGATCGTCGCCGCCGGCCAGGCGGGCCAGGAAGTGCAGGGTCTCGCCGCCCGTCAGTTGGGGCCAGTAGGCGCTGTGGGGCGGGATGTAGGACAGCCCGCGACGGGCCTCGCGGCTGCCGGCCGGATGACCGCGGAGCCAGGCGGCGCCTCCTGTCGGGTTGATGTAGCCCATGAGCAGGTTGATGGTGGTCGACTTGCCCGCGCCGTTGGGCCCGAGATAGCCGACAACAGACCCGTCGTCCACCACGAGGTCGAGCGGGGCCAACGCCTGAACCCGCCCATAGCGCTTGGCCAGGCCGTCCGTCACGATCGGTCGCGGATCACCGCTCATGGCCCCACCCTAACGAGCGACCACAGCTCCCGCGCAAAGTAGTGCGGCTGCCAATGAAGCCAGCGCGACGCAGCCCACCACGCGACCAACGCGGCGCCGGCCACAATTCCCGTCGCCAGACTCGGTCGGACAGCGATCCCCACGAGCCCGACCGACACGAGGGTCTGCCAGTACATCAACTCCCGCACCACGGGTTCCTGATGATTCCGCGTAGCGCGGAAAGCCTTGTGCACAACCAGCAGTTCCAACGGTGGCAGCAGGAAGGCAATCGCCATGGTCCGACCCACGATTCCGACGCCCACCGCCGCCGCCCCGACCTGAACGAGTAGCACGATGGCAAGGGGCACCCACCGTCGGTCCTCCATGAGGCGGGGCCAGACCGAATCGTATCCACAAGCACGGTCACCCTCGACATCTGCCAGGTCCTTGACCCCCATGGTGGACAACGAGGCGCAGGTCAGGAGAACGAACACGGCGCCGATGGTCGTCCACTCGCCCCCGGCGGGCGACAGACGAAGTCCTATCACCATCGGGAACGTGACCGTAGTTGTCAACAGAATCGGCGTCCACGCGCCGTGAATCTTGAGCCGCGGTCCCGCAGAATAGGCCGCGCCGAGCATCAAACTGACCGCCCCAAGAACCGCCACCACGGGATCGGGGCGCCAGGCCAGCAAAGCGACGCCCAGCAAGAGTGAGCCCCCCAAGGAGAGCCACGCCGTTAGTCTGATCCGACCAAAGCCGAATTTCCGACACTGGTCGAATCTCTCCGGCTCGCTCAGCAAGTCATGGTCCTGGTCGGCCCAGCGGTTCAGGAGTTCGACGCCCAGGCTGAACGTCACACAGAACGTCGCACCAATCGTGAGCGTGAGGGGATCGCGGAGCCATGAATTACTGAAGCCAATAAGGAAACCCATCAAGTAAAACACCGCAAATCGAATGGTTCCAAGCCGCAACAGCGTGAGTAGCATAATAACCTCCTTCTCGCGGGCTTCCCGTCCCGGGATGTTGGCCTTGGTGGTTCCGCACGGAGGCGGCCCACTGCCGAACCTCGATACTTCCGAAAGCAGTGATGCGTCCGTCACCACGCACGCAACTCAACTCTGGCGGTTCGGAGAATCGTTGAACTCAACCGGTCGGCTGGGACGTCGCCACCGGCTCGACACCATTCTCACCTTGGTAATAACTCATCATCCCCTCCTCAAGAATCACTTGAAGATTGTTCAGGCGCTCTTGCTCCGCGGGGTTCGGGTTCGAGGTAGTCAACTCCCCCCAATTATCCAGTTCGCCGTTGAATCCAGGGGCGTCCAAGCCCACATTCGGTTGCACCTGGTAGCCGTCGGGGAAACCGTCCGGGTCTTCCTGCACTTCTTGTCACGACATGGACTCGTACAGCTTCTCGTTCGCCTCCACGATCGCGGGGTCAAAGTTCGGGCATACCGCCAACAGTTCCCGCAGTTCAACCTCGGTGATCGACGCAGGCAAGAGGGCCATCGGCTGGCCTTCCCCCTTCGGCATAACGGCGTCCTTGGTCGTGGGGAAGCCGTTCTCACGCGCGCATTTCGCCCATTCATTCGAGGCGTCGATCATGAGTTGGTACAGGGGCTCCAATTCTGCCATCGGCGAGTAGTCGACCGCGGCGTAGACGGCATTCTCGTCGTACTCCGACTCATCGAGACAGGCGGCGTAGATGTCGGAGTGGTCCACTCCGTCGACGATGAGAAGGGCCTTGGCCGGCGATGGCGTCGCGTCTTCAGAGTCCGCCGCAGCCAGATCTGTGTACACCTGCCTGGCCGCGTCCTCGGGAACCTGGCCGACATAGTTGAATTGCGGGTAGCCTTCGGCATCGAGGAAGGCGTAGATGGCCCACACACCTTCCTGGAAAGTTACGAGCGTCGAGCGCCCTTCCACGTCGTTGGCGTACGCCACAGGCAGCCCGGCGTTGCTCATGCAACTGTAGAAGTTCTGAGCGGCAGCGAGTAGGTCAGCCTCCTCGGGCGTTTGGGCGACCGTCGAGCCACCCACGACAGGCAGACCTTGGCTGTCGTGGGTGGCGCACGCGGCAAGTGGGATAACACAAGTAGCAGTCACGACGATCAAGGCGGTGGCATGGCCAGAGCGAGGCACTTGTTCCTCCAAAGGACGCGGGTGAAGGCAGACGACTCGGGGAGGGCTCTCCGCTAGCCGTCCGGCAGGTTCTGTTCAAGTAGTGGAAACCAGACACACCACTCGTCTCCTTGTTTGACAAGGTCGACCACGAACGAGGGGTCTTGCGAATTGGGGTCGTCATTCGTCATGCACAGTGGCTCGTCCTGCCCTGCGTCCACACACATCTCGCCGACCAGAGTCGCTCTGGCCGTGTCATCGGTGACGGTGACGCCGCCGACCGACAACGAGTAGGTGCCCTCATTGACGGTGCCGCCCAGGGTCATGGCCTCGAACGCCTCCCGGGAAACTGGAGTCATCAAGTCAGAGGCGGCTTCGACATCGCCACCTGCCATGGCCACAAAGTAGGCATAGGCCACGCTACCCGGATCGGTCCGGTCAATGCCGTCTGCGCATCCCGCCAGGACTCCCGTGAGTGCGAGCAGCGCGAACGCTGCCCGCACCCGCGAACCGGCCACGAAACTCATAACCATCCCCAAAAACCGGGGGATTGAGAGACGGTGTCACCGTGGCCGAAATAGTGGACGAGATTGACGCAGTAGCCCGTCTTGGTGTCGGTCCATTTGACGTCAACCGCTTGGGTCCACCGGTAGCCGGAGACACTACTCTCGTTCGCGAACCACGCGGTGGCGTTAGTTCCATTGCACCACCACGATGCGGTTGGACCTGTGGTGGCTTGGACCCAGTCGTAGAAATCGTCGTTCCAGAACACGGCGCGAGTCCAATAGATGGCTTGGCTGCTGGTGGTGTACTGATAACCCCCGTGGCTGTAAAGGAACGTCTCATCCCAAATCAAGCCTTTCCACGAGGGCAGATAACCCCTGAAACGATAGGTGGGACTGTTGTAGTACCTGACGCCTGCCAGGTTCCAGCCGATGTTCGTGGCGTTAGCTGAGATCGTCAGGAAAATAGGATCTACCCATAACCCCTCATAGCCGTAATCGTACCAGGCGGTCAGGGTCTTGCTGCCTGAGGAACTCGAAGTATTGAACGAAGTCTCGGCGGCGACGCTCATATCCGGGATGGCAGTGAGATCACCCGCGCTGGCGAGGCGATACACGGCTTCACAGGTCACGGGATCGAGCGCGACTTCTTCGGCCGAGAATCCTTGACTAGAGTCAATGGCGTCAAGACCGTAGCCAAGAGAACATCCACTGTCGGCTTGGGGCGTTCCTTGGACGGTGACGTAGGACACCGACCAGCCTTCTGGCACTTCATGGGACGGGTAGTAGATCCACCCGTCTTGGGTAACAATGTGTGAGAGTTGGGGATAGGGGTCGAGCACGCTTTCGCTCTGGCTGGCGGCGGCGAGGCCGCCAGAACCGGCCACTAGGGTGAGTGAAAAGACACTTGCAGTTAGAATTCGCCTTGTCTTCATGATTGTACCTTCACGTGGGAGGAGCCGAGATACATTCGGGGGAAGGAGACCGACGGAGGCTAACCGCAGGACTCCGGAGGCATCGGGGCGGTACGGATAATGCCACACGATCCCTGGGCAGGAAACCGTGAAATATGATTCATTACACCCAATCGTAACCGCTGTCAAGCAGTCTGATGCGCTTCATCCCACAGTACAACGTGACAGCACCTGTGGCCCATGTGCACTTAGGTTGTCTCACTTTCCCCGGATGGAAGAACGCGGACAAGCGGCCACAACAAATAGTGGGGAGCGGACAACGCACTTGGTCGCTCAAACCGAGTCCAACGGGCGCAGTTTGCTATTGGTCTGAGCATCGAGTTGTCCGGCCAACGGCCGCTCCGTGGGACGGCCACAGCGGCGCGAGCCACGAAACCCTCCCCTGCCTCCGCCCACCGCCCACTGTCGGCACGCCTACACTGAGTTCATGCCTGCCCTGCGACGGCCTTGGCCGGTGATGGCGGCGCTGGCGGTGATGGGCGTGCCCGGCGTCCTGCTCACTCTGCTTGGCGCCTGGTGGACCGTCTCCACACTCGGGGAGGCCCACGGGGTTGTGTTCCTTGTCATCGGGCTCGTCTTCCTCGCGCCGCCGCTCGGCTGCTGGTTCCGGCGGCCGGGGCGCCCCGTGTACTTCATCGCCCCAGTCCTCGCCCTCGCGGCGGGCCTGGGGTTGTGGTCCGAAGCCGACGGGATCACGTGGTTCGCCGTCGGCCTGCCCGTGCTCTACGCGGCGGCCATCGTGACCCTGCTGTACCTGCCCGCCGGCCGCGCCTACTTCCGGCGCCTCCGGCCACAACTCCAGGAGTCAGCGGCCTGACCCTGGCAGAGCCAGGCCCGGGTCACAGGTGACGTTAATCTGCGGAAACATGGTCGCTGGACCAGTATTTCCGCAGCGAATCCTTGCGGGTAGAGCGTAGCTAGGATGATAGACTGCGGAACCATGGGACAAGATCCTCATGTTCCGCGGGATAGCGTGGATGCCGTCATGGTTGGCCGGGCCGCCGAACGACGGTTGCTGGAGGACCTGGTCGCGTCCAGGGAAGCCGAGTTGGCCGTCGTCTACGGCCGCCGCCGGGTCGGCAAGACCTTCCTCGTCCGCCGCGTCCTCGGAGAACGCCTCCTGTTCAGCTACACCGGCGCCGCCAACGTCACGGCCGCCGTCCAGTTGGCCCGTGTCGAGCAAGCCCTGCGAGCGCACGGTTGGAACGGTCCGGCACCACTGACGACGTGGTTCGACGCTTTCGACGCGCTCCGCGCCTTGATCGAGCGGTCGGACCCGGCCCAGCCGGCCATCGTGTTCCTGGACGAGTTGCCGTGGATGGACAACCGGCGGTCCGGCTTCCTGCCCGCCTTCGAGCATTTCTGGAATGGCTGGGGCTCGGGCGTCGCCCGCCTCAAGCTGGTGATCTGCGGCTCCGCCGCCAGTTGGCTGACGAAGAAGGTCTTCCAGAACAGGGGCGGCCTCCACAACCGCGTGACCCGGCCTATCCACCTCGCGCCGTTCACCCTCGGCGAGTGCAAGGCATACGCCGACGCCCGCGGCCTCGCCCTGAACCTCCACGACCTGGTCGAGAGCCAGATGGTCTTCGGCGGCATCCCGTACTACCTCCGCCTGCTCGACCCTCGGCGCAGCCTGGCCCTCAACGTCGACGCCCTCTGCTTCGGCGACAACGCCCCTCTGGCGGGCGAGTTCGACCAGGTCTTCTCCAGCCTGTTCGCCCGGCCCGAGCGCCACCGCGACGTCGTCGCGCTCCTATCCAAGAGCCACCAGGGTGTGACCCGCCAAGACCTGGCCCGGGGCTTGGGCTTCGCGGACGGAGGCACGCTGACGCAAGTCCTGGACGACCTCGGCCAGTCCGGCTTCGTCCGCCACTACCAGCCGTACGGCAAGGCCAAGAACGGGGGCCTCTGGCAGATCACCGACCCCTTCGTGGCTTTCCATCTCCGCTTCATGACCCGTGCCCGCACCCCGGACTTCTGGTCGGCCTCGACCGACTCGGCGGCCCGGCGGGCCTGGAGCGGGTACGCCTTCGAACGGGTCTGCCTGAACCATGTCCCCCAGCTCCGCCGGGCGCTGGGCATCGGCGGCGTCGTGGCCGACGTGTCGAGTTGGCGGGCCCGGCCCGACGGCGACTCCCCGGGCGCGCAGGTCGACCTCGTCATCGACCGCAACGACCAGGTCGTCAACCTGTGCGAGATGAAGTACTCGGCCGGCGACTACGCCGTCGACGCCGCCACCGAGCGCACCCTCCGCAACAAGGCCGAGGCCTTCCGCCGGGCCACGAAGACGCGCAAGGCCCTCCACCTGACCCTCGTCACGACGTACGGCCTCAAGCCCGGCCTCCACGCCGGCGTCTTCCAGTCCACCGTGACCGCCGCCGACCTCCTCGCGTGAGCCCGGCCACCGCCCGGCCGGGAGGCGCCTGTCAGTGGTAGCGTTCCACGGCAGACCATTACTTTCCGACGAAGGAGTTTTTTCCCATGTCACCAACCCCTGTCAAGGTGGCCGTCACCGGCGCCGCCGGCCAGATCGGTTACTCGCTTCTCCCCCGGATCGCCAGCGGCCAGTTGCTGGGGCCCGACACGCCCGTCGAGCTCCGCCTCCTTGAGATCACGCCCGCCCTGAAGGCGCTGGAAGGCGTCGTCATGGAGCTGGACGACTGCGCGTTCCCGACGCTCGCGGGCGTCGAGATCGGCGACGACCCGAAGACGATCTTCGCGGGCGCCAACGTCGCCCTGCTGGTCGGCGCGATGCCGCGCAAGGCGGGGATGGAGCGGGGCGACCTGCTGTCGGCCAACGGCGCCATCTTCACGGCCCAGGGCAAGGCCCTCAACGAGGTGGCCGCCGACGATATCCGCGTCACGGTCACGGGCAACCCGGCCAACACGAACGCCCTGATCGCGATGACCAACGCCCCGGACATCCCGAAGGAGCGCTTCTCGGCGCTGACCCGCCTCGACCACAACCGGTCCATCCACCAGATCGCCGCCAAGCTCGGCGTCGACGTGGCCGCCGTGACCCACATGACCATCTGGGGCAACCACTCCTCGACGCAGTACCCGGACGTGTTCCACGCCCTGGTCAACGGCCAGTCCGCGGCCGCCGCGATCAACGACGAGGCGTGGATCGAGAACGAGTTCATCCCGACCGTGGCCCAGCGCGGCGCCGCCATCATCGCGGCCCGCGGCCTGTCGTCCGCCTTCTCGGCGGCCAACGCCACGATCGACCACACCCACGACTGGCTGCTCGGCTCGAAGCCGGGCGACTGGGTGTCGATGGCGGTCTGCTCCGACGGCTCCTACGGCGTGCCCGAGGGCCTGATCTCCTCGTTCCCGGTCACGACCAGCGCGGGCACCTGGTCCATCGTCCAGGGCCTCGACATCGACGCCTTCAGCCGCGCCAAGATCGACGCCAGCGCGGCCGAGCTGATGGACGAGCGCAACGCCGTCAAGGAGCTGGGGCTGATCTAGTACCCCTGTCAGCCTGAGCGCTCTCCCTGTCATCCTGAGCGCTCTCCCTGTCATCCTGAGCGCAGCGAAGGATCTCTTGCCTAGGTAGGTAAGAGATCCTTCGCTGCGCTCAGGATGACAGAGGGGCGGGGTGGCCGGGGCGGGCTTACAGCGGGATGGTGGCGATGGCGTCGATCACGATGATCGCGCTGCCCAGCGCCAGGTACAGGGGGATGTCGATGGCCTTGCTGCGGACCGCCAGGATGCCCGGGTGGGGCAGGGTCCAGCGGAGCACGCCGCCGACCAGCATCGCGCCGCCGATGACGTACAGGCCCGCCCGCCACTCGTGACACGTCACGAGGGCCAGGCCCACTCCGATCAGCGCGACGACGAGGACCCACGGCCACTGGCGGCGCAGCGCGCCGCGGAGGCCAGGCTGCTCCGACAGGGGGGTCCCGGGTCCGGTCACGAAGCCAGCGCCTCCGCCCGTTCGACGACGTTGGCCAGGAGCATCGCCCGCGTCATCGGGCCGACGCCGCCCGGCGTCGGCGCCACCAGCGACGCCACCTCCCACACATCCGGCGCCAGGTCGCCGGTCAGCCCCGCCTCCGTCCGGGTGATGCCGACGTCGACGGCGACGGCGCCGGGCTTCAGCATGTCCGCCGTGACCAGGCCGGGCGAGCCGGCGGCGGCGATGACGATGTCCGCCCGGCGGGTGTGGGCGGCGAGGTCGCAGGTACCTGTGTGGCATAGCGTGACCGTCGCGTTCTCGGAGCGCCGGGTCAGCAGGAGGCCGAGCGGGCGGCCGACCGTCGTGCCGCGGCCCACGACGCAGACCTCCGCGCCCGCCAGCGTCACGCCGTAGTGGCGGAGCAGCGTCACGATGCCCTTCGGGGTACACGGCAGGGGCGCCGGGACGCTGAGGACGAGGCGGCCGAGGTTGACCGGGTGGAGGCCGTCGGCGTCCTTCGCCGGGTCGACCAGTTCGAGCGCCCAGTTGTCGTCCAGGTGGCGCGGCAGCGGGAGCTGGACGATGAAGCCGGTACAGCGCGGGTCCGCGTTGAGCGCCCGGATCGCCGCCGCCACATCGGCCGCCGTCGCGTCGCCGGGCAGGTCCGCCCGCAGCGACTCGATCCCGACCTCCGCGCAGTCCCTGTGCTTCCCGGCCACGTACGACTTGGAGCCCGGGTCGTCGCCCACGAGCACCGTGCCGAGGCCGGGCGTCATCCCCCGCTCGCGCAACGCCGTCACGCGGTTCTTCAGTTCGGCCTTGACCGCCGCCGCTGTCGCCTTGCCATCCATCTTCTGCGCCGTCACGGGGAGGACTCTAGTCGACGCCGCAGACCCGCCGGCCATCGTGCCCCACCTCTGTCAGCCTGAGCGCTCTCCCAGTCGGCCTGAGCGCTCTCCCTGTCATCCTGAGCGCAGCGAAGGATCTCTGACCTTGGTAGGAGAGATCCTTCGCTGCCCTCAGGATGACAAGCTGCGCTCAGCTCACGCCGGCGGCCAGGAGGGCCCTTCTGTCTTCTCGGCGGCGGGCTTGTTCGTCGGGGTCGGGGACCGGGGCGGCCGCCAGGAGGCGGCGCGTGTACGGGTCTTGCGGCGCGGCCAGGACCTGCTCGCGCGGGCCGACCTCGACCAGGCGGCCCTTGTGCAGCACGCCGATGCGCGACGCCAGGATCTCGACCACGGCCAGGTCGTGGCTGATGAACAGGCAGGCGAAGCCGTAGCGGGCCTGGAGCGACTGGAACAGCTCCAGGACGTGCGCCTGGATCGACACGTCCAGCGCCGACGTCGGCTCGTCCGCCACCAGCAGCTCCGGCTGGAGCGCCAGGGCCCGGGCGATGCCGACGCGCTGGCGCTGGCCGCCCGACAGCTCGTGCGGGTAGCGGTTGCGGTAGGCGGTCGGCAGGTTGACGGCGTCCAGCAGGTCCTCCACCCGGCGGTCGATCTCGGCCCGTTTGGCCTTGTCGTGGAGCAGGATGGGCTCGCCGATCGACTCGCCGATGGTCATGCGCGGGTTGAGCGAGGCGGCCGGGTCCTGGAACACGATGGCGAAGCGGCGGCGCAGGGGCCGGAGCTGCTTCTCCTTCATGCCCACGATGTTGGTCCCGCCGACGACGATGCCGCCGGACGTCGACGGCTGGAGCCCGACGACGGCCCGGCCGATCGTGGTCTTGCCGGAGCCGGACTCGCCGACCAGGCCGAAGACCTCGCCCCGGCCGATGCGGAACGACACCTGGTCGACCGCCCGGAACGCCGGCTGCGAGAACCGGCCGGGGAACTCGATGACCAGGTTGTCCACGACCAGGGAATCCACCGGGCCCTCGGCCGGGGCCGCGGCTGCCGGCTGGCCGGCGGACAGCGTGACCTGCCCTGCCGCCGCCGCGCCCGCCTCCGAGGCCGCCTCCGCGCCCGTCTCCGAGTCCGCGGCCGCGGCCTCCGCCTCCCGGAGGTCGCGCAGCTCGATCTGGGACCCGAGGTGCGGCACGGCGGCCAGCAGCTCGCGCGTGTAGTCGGTCTGCGGATGGTGGTACAGCTCGTGGATTTCGGCGCGCTCGACGATCAGGCCGTCGCGCATGACCACGACCTCGTCGGCCAGGTCGGCGACCACGCCCATGTCGTGGGTGATGAGGATGATGGCCGAGTCGAGGCGGTCCTTGAGGTGGCGCATCAGGTCGAGGATTTCCGCCTGGACCGTCACGTCAAGCGCCGTCGTCGGCTCGTCCGCGATCAGGAGCACGGGGTCGCAGGCGATGGCGATGGCGATGACGATGCGCTGGCGCTGGCCGCCCGACAGTTGGTGCGGGAAGGCGTCGTAGCGCTTCTCCGGGTCGGGCATCTCGACCATGCGCATGAGCTCGATGGCCCGTTCTTTGGCCTCGGCCGGCGTGATGTCGAGGTGCGACAGCAGCATCTCCGAAATCTGGAAGCCGATCGTCAGGACCGGGTTGAGCGCGGTCATCGGCTCCTGGAAGATGAGCCCGACCTTGCCGCCGCGGACCGTCCGCAGGATGCGCTCGGGCGTCCCGATCAGCTCCTGGCCGAGCAGCTTGGCCGAGCCGTGGATGCGCCCGTTGTTCGCCATCAGGCCGATCAGGCCCATCGACGTGACCGACTTGCCCGAGCCCGACTCGCCGACGATGGCCAGCGTCTCGCCCCGGCGGACGTCGAAGTCGATGGCGCTCGACGCCATGACCCACTGCTTGTTGACGCGGAAGTCCACGCCGACATCGCGCACCGACAAGATCACTTCACGGTTGGCAGCCGTCGTGGTACCCGTCGTGGCACCGTCTGAACCGTCACGCGGGGCCGCGCCCGGCGTGACGTCACGAGTTACGTCAGCCATGCCCGTCACCCCCTGTCCTGTTGCGGGTCGAAGGCGTCGCGGAGGCCGTCGCCGATGAAGTTGACCGTCAGCGCGATGGCGACGATGAGCAGGCCCGGCCACCAGAACAGCCACGGCCGCGTGTCCATCGCCTGGCGGTACAGGCCGATGACCTGGCCGAGCGACGTGTCTGGCGGTTTGACGCCGAAGCCGAGGAACGACAGCGCCGCCTCCAGGATGATGGCGCTGGCGATCGACAACGTGGCGTTGACGATGATGATGCCGACGGAGTTCGGCAGGATGTGGCGGAAGATGATCCGGAACGGGCCGGCGCCGACCGAGCGGGCCGCCTCGACGAATTCCTTCTCGCGCAGCGACAGGAACTGGCCGCGCACCATCCGGGCCAGCGACGTCCACGACACGAGGCCGAGGAACAGCCCCAGCGGGACGACGCCGAGCGAGCCGATGCGGCGGCCGATGAACGCGGCCACGACCAGCGTCGGGAGCGTCAGGACGACGTCCGTCAGCCGCATCAGGACCGCCTCGACCCAGCCCCGGAAGTAGCCGGCGATCGAGCCGATGATGACGCCGACGACCGTCCCGGTCAGCCCCATCGTGACGGCGATCAGCAGCGATTGCTGGCAGCCGCGCATGACGATGGCGAAGTAGTCGCGGCCGAGGTCGTCCTGGCCGAACGGGTGCTCGCCGGCCGAGAACGACAGCGGCGAGAGGCTGAAGTGCAGCGTCGGCTTGCCGCCGTCGATGACGGGCCCGGTCGTGGCGTACGAGAGGGGCCACCAGCCGTGGAAGCCGAACGCGCCGATCGACGTCAGCGCGAAGACGAGGATGGCGAGGAGGACGACCAGGGCGATCATGGCCGCCTTGTGGTGGATGAAGCGCTGGAAGACGAGTTTCGCCTCCGAGACCGACTCCGTCACCTGCGTGACGTGGACGGGCGCCTCCGGTTCGGGCGCGGCGCCCGGCGTGACGATGGAAGTAGTCATCGGGGCTCCTTTACTTGATCCGGATGCGGGGGTCGAGGAAGGCGTAGGCGATGTCCGCCACGAGGTTCATGACCACGATCAACGTGGCCGTGACGAGCATGTACGCCATCAGCGGGTTGGGGTCGACGTTCGTCAGCGAGGTCGAGAACAGCTTCCCCATGCCGGACCAGCCGAAGATGGTCTCCGTCACGACCGCGCCCGCCATGACGCCGGCGAAGTCGAGCGCGATGAGCGTCGAGATCGGGATCATGACGTTGCGGAAGACGTGGCGGACGACGACCGTGCGGGGCAGCAGGCCCTTCGACCGGGCGGTCCGGATGAAGTCCTGGTTGAGGACGTCGAGGGTCGTGGCGCGCGTGTAGCGCGTGTAGCCGGCGAACGAGATGAGCGCGATGGCCGCGGTCGGGAGCACGAGGTGCGCGATCCGGTCGAGGGAGACGAACCAGAAGTCGTCCGGCAGGTTGGGGGTCTGGGAGCCGGTCGTGGCGATCGGGTGGCCGCGCGTCTGCGAGTAGAGCTGGGGGTAGGCCATGAGGAGCCGGTCGAGGACGATGAACACGCCCGTCGTCACGGTCGTGAGGGCCCCGGCCTTCATGGCCTGGCTCTTCTGGACGCCGCCCAGGAAGTGGCCGGCGGCGACGCCGGCCAGGGCCGCGACCGCCGCCAGCAGGAGGATGATGCCCTCGTTGGCGTGGTCCCAGAACGTGCCCACGACGTAGTTGAGGACGAGGTAGGCGGCGACGCCGAGCCCGGCGGCCACGGCGCAGACCTTGCGCACGGGCCAGGCGCGCTTGCCCGACCCGCCCAGGAGCGTCGACCAGAGCCACGCCATGACGATGGCCGAGAGGATCACGCCGATCAGCCCCAGGCGGGGCGCGGAGAACCAGCCCAGGCGGACGAGGAGGAGCAGGGGGAGGCCCGTGGCGACGGTGGCGACGCCGAAGACCATCCAGCGGAGCTTGCGGTCGCCGCCGACGATGAGCATCCAGATGACGCCGCCGGCCAGGGCGATGGCCAGCAGGACGCCCCAGCCGATGGTCGGGTTGGTCAGCCAGTTGTTGAAGTCGATGGCCGCGTACTGCTTGAGCATCGTGGCGATCCAGAAGCTCGGCATGGAGTAGCAGAGGAACGCGACGAAGGTCGTGGCGTAGTCGAAGACCGAGTATTGGCGGAGGGCCGTCACGAGGCCGACGAGGATGCCGAGGAACATGGCGATGATGGTGGCGGCCAGGACGAGGCGGACGGTCGAGCCCATGGCCTGCGTCAACTGCGGCAGCACGGCGCGGCCCTGGCGGTCGGAGCCGAGCGTGCATTCGGCGCCCGTGAACGGCTTGGCGAGGCAGCGGCCGACCTCGGCCAGCCAGTAGCCGTAGCGGACGATGACCGGCTTGTCGAGGTGCATGACCTGGGTGCGCAGCGCCGTCTTGGACGCCTTCTCGGGCCCGCGCAACTGGGCCAGGTCTTCCAGCGGGTCGCCGGACACGACGACGAGGAAGAAGCTGAGCGCGGTCGACGCCAGGACGATGACGAGCGCGATCCCCGCCCGCCGCAGGATGTATTTCACCATCGGGATCCCCCCTTCAATGAGACCGTCCGGCCGGCGGCAGGGTGAAGCCGCCGCCGGCCGGACGGGCTACATCACTCGGAGAGCGTCCACTCGTTGATGTTCCAGGTCGGACCGTACTGGGTCGGGTTGAACACCGAGCCGATCAGGTGGTTGGAGTGGGCCTGGAGACCCGGGTTGGCGTAGAGGACCACGTTGTACGGGTCGGCCCAGAGGGCCTCCTCCGCCGTGATCTTCAGCGGCGTGGCGTCGTCCGGGTCGGTCACCTGCGTGATCTGCGACCACATCTCGTCGACCGTCGCGTTGGAGTAGCCGCCATAGTTCTGGCCGCCGCCCGTGACGTACTGCGGCTCGGCCGAGAGCAGGAGGCCGGAGCCGGCCCACGCGAACAGGACCGCGTCCCACGCGCCCTGCTGGTCGAGCTTGCTCGACCACTCGGCGTCCGCCGCGTCGATGATGTTGAAGCCGGCCTGGTCGCAGGACGCCTTGATGAGCTGGACCTGCTGGCCGCGCATGTCGGACTGCTGGGCCCGCATCAGCCGGACGTCGACGGGCTCCGTGTAGCCGGCCTGCTCCAGGAGCGCCTTGGCGCCGGCCAGGTCGACCTCGTCGTACAGCGTGACGGACTTGGCCTCGGCCAGGAGCTGCGTGTACTCCGGCTGGCCGGGGAAGAACTCGTGCGAGTCGAGCACGTCGCCCTCGGGGTAGACCGTACGGACGAACTTGTCGACCAGGTCCTGCCGCGGCACGCACTTGAGGAACGCCTGGCGGACCAGGATGTCGTCGAACACGGCGCCGTCGTGCTGGTCGAGGTCGATGTGGGAGTAGGTCCACGACGAGCCGACCTCGTAGCTGGCCTTGTCCGCGATGGCGTCGAGCTGGGCCACCGTGTCCTGGCTGACGGCCGACGGCTGGAAGATGTCGATCTCGCCGTTGTCGAGGGCCTTGACCAGCTCGGCGTCGCTGACGGCCTTGATGACGACCGTGTCGATGTTCGCCGGGGTGCCCCACCACTGGTCGTTCTTGACCAGCGTCAGCGTCCCGTTGGCGGCGTTGTCGTACTTGTAGTAGCCGGACGCCGGGATCAGCGACAGGTCGGGAAGCGCGACGAGGTCGGCCTGGTACTCCCAGCCGCTGTTCCAGAACTCGGCCACCGGGGTCAGCGCCGCGATGTCGTTGTTCTTGATGGCGTCGATCAGGGCCTTGCCGTCGTTGTCGGCGGACAGGCCGCCCTGCTCGGCGGCGATGTGGGCGGGCATGAAGCCACCGCCGAGGACCTCCCAGTCCGCGTAGTTCTCCGTGAAGACCATGTCCCAGGTCTTGTCGCCGGGCTCGCAGGTCGGCATCTTGACCTTCTCGGTGCCCGACGTCGAGGCCGGCTGGAAGATCGGGTCGGGCTGGCCGTCGCCGTCCGCGTCCTCGCCGTTGGGGTCGACCACCTGGCCGGAGAACGCCGCCCACCAGAGCATGGCGTCGTCGCAGTCGAGGGCCACGCCGTCGGACCACTTGGCGTCATCGGCCCACGTGTACTCGATGGTCAGCGGGTCGTCCGAGACCTTCTCGAAGTGGCCGTACTCCTCGTCGTGCTTGACGGAGCCGTCCGGCTGCATCTTCCAGAACGAGCCCTGGGTGGCGTTGTCGACCCAGGCGTTGTAGACGGAGTTGGCGGCGGATGTGTTCGTGTTGTAGGCGTCGGGGGCCTCGTCGATGCCGACGGTCACGGTCGTGAGGGCCGCGGTCACGGGGGCGGATTCGCTGGCTGCGGCCGACGACGTGGATTCCGTGCTGCCGCCGGATTGCGTGCAGCCGCTCAGGGCCAGGGCCGCGGCCATCAGGCCGGCGGGGGCGATCAGTAGTCTTCTCTTCACTATTCCTCCTCAAGGAACCGGCTGCCTGCCATCAGGGAGCGGGGGGGCTCGCCGCACACGCGCGTATGGCGAAGCAACAATGTCGGGCAGAGTATAGATGACGTGACAACCCCTGGCATGTTGACGCAACGTGGGCTGTCAGCCTGAGCGCTCCCCTCTGTCATCCTGAGCGCCCCCCTGTCATCCTGAGCGCAGCGAAGGATCTCTCCGCCACCGAGATCCTTCGCTGCGCTCAGGATGACAGAAGAGGGGGGCACTCAGGATGACAGAGGCTCAGTGGTAGAAGTGCCGCGTCCCCGTGAAGTACAGGGTGACGCCGGCTGCGGCGCACGCCTTGATGGTGTCGTCGTCGCGGATGCTGCCGCCCGGTTCGACGATGGCGCGGACGCCGGCCTGGAGCAGGATCTCCGGGCCGTCGGCGAAGGGGAAGAAGGCGTCGGACGCGGCGACGGAGCCGGCGGCCCGGTCGCCCGCCCGGTCGACGGCCAGGCGGCAGGAGTCGACGCGGTTGACCTGGCCCATGCCGACGCCGACCGTGGCGCCGCCCGCGGCCAGCAGGATGGCGTTCGACTTGACCGCCCGGACGGCCCGCCAGGCGAAGGCCAGGTCGGCCAGCGTGGCCGCGTCGGCCGGGGCGCCGGCCTGGAGCTCCCAGTGGGCCGGATCGTCGCCGGGGGCGTCAATCTGGTCGGGCTCCTGGGCCAACAGACCGCCGGAGATGAGGCGCCGCTCGCGCACGCCCTTGGGATAGGGCCCGGCCACGAGGATCCGGAGGTTCTTCTTGGCCTGGAGCAGCGCCAGGGCCTCGGGCGCGTAGCCCGGCGCGACGATGACCTCCGTGAAGATCGGCGCGACCTGCTCGGCCAGCGCCACCGTGACCTCCCGGTTGGCGGCGATGACGCCGCCGTAGGCCGACAGCGGGTCGCAGGCGTGGGCCAGGCGGTGGGCCTCGGCGATGTCGGCGCCGACGGCCAGGCCGCAGGGGTTGGCGTGCTTGATGATGGCCACGGCGGGGGCGGCGAAGTCGTAGCAGGCGCGGTAGGCGGCGTCCGCGTCGACGTAGTTGTTGTAGCTCATGGCCTTGCCGTGGAGCTGTTCCGCCTGCGCCAAACCGGCTTGTCCGGGGGCGGTGTAGAGGGCCGCGGCCTGGTGGGAGTTCTCGCCGTAGCGGAGCTCGGCCGCGCGCTCCCAGGCCCCGCCGATCCACTCCGGCAGCGCCGCCGCCGGGTCCGGGAACGCAGTCTCGGCCATCCACGTCGCGACCTGGACGTCGTACGCGGCCGTGTGGATGAACGCGGCCTTGGCCAGCGCCTGGCGCTCGGCCAGCGTGTAGCCGCCCTGGGCCAGGGCCTCCTTGAGCCCGCCGTACTGGGCGGGCGACGTCACGATGGCGACCGACGGGTGGTTCTTGGCCGCCGCGCGCACCATGGACGGCCCGCCGATGTCGATCTGCTCGACGCACTCGTCGATGGTCCCGCCGGCGGCGACCGTGGCGGCGAACGGGTACAGGTTCGAGACGACGAGGTCGAACGGCTCGACGCCCAGCTCGTTCAGTTGGGCCACGTGGGCCGGCAGGCGGCGGTCGGCCAGAATCCCGGCGTGGACCTTGGGGTGGAGTGTCTTGACCCGGCCGTCCAGGCACTCGGGGAAGCCCGTCAGGTCCGCCACCTCCGTCACGGCGCAGCCCGCGTCGCGCAGCCGCGCCGCCGTCGAGCCGGTCGAGACGAGTGTCACGCCCGCCGCCGACAGCGCGTGGCCCAGGTCCTCCAGACCGGTCTTGTCGTACACGGAAACGAGCGCGCGGCGGATGGGCAGGCGGTCGGTCATCAGGGCTCCTTCGGTTCAGGCCGGGGACATGGTAACCCCCAGGCCGAGGTGTCAGGCGCCCCCGCCCTGGCGAGGCACGAGCCCGGGCGGGGGCACCTGATACCGCGGCCGACCCCAGACTCCCACCGGCGGAGGTATCTGACACCTCCGCCTCGGGACGGGTGACTGTGTTCACAATGTGTTGATAGTGTGAGGAGTGGCCGTCCTGCCTCCTCCGCGGAAAGGAAACGTACGGTAGCAACCCCCCACCACCCCCCGTTCCCGCCTCCTCGCCCTGCTCGCCGCCGGCGCCGTCGGCCTCGGCGGGACGCTCGGGCTCGTCCAAGCCGTCGGCGCCGCCGACGCCGCCACCGTCACGACCGACGCCGCCGACTCCCCCACCCAGGTCCACCTGGCCGCCCTCGTCGTCTACGGCACGCCGCGGACCGGCGAAATCCTCCAGGTCTACTTCGAAGGCCAGGAGGGCGCCTCCTACACGTACCAGTGGTTCCGCGACGGCCAGGCCATCGCCGGCCAGACCGCCACCAAGTACACGCTGGTGGCCGAGGATGTCGGCCACGACGTGACGTACTCCGTGACGGCGACCGCGCCCGACTACGCCGCCAACACTCAGACCGCGCCCGCCGTCCGCGTCGAGCCCGGAGTCATCGCCATCACGATGAAGGCCGTCAAGGGCACCGCCCAGGTCGGCCACCAGATCGGCGCCGACTTCACGTACGCCTGGTACGACTACCTGACGACCAGGCCCACGTTCACGTACCAGTGGCTGCGCGACGGCGCGGCCATCAGCGGCGCCACCGAGGGCGTCTACAACGTCGTCGCGGCCGATTCCGGGCACTCGCTGGCGGTCCGCGTGACCGCCGCCCTGACCGGCTACACGACGGCGACCGCCACGTCCGATGCCGTCGTCATCCAGGCCGGCGACAGCCTCGCCATCGAATCCGTCACCATCCCCGACGGCCTCATGGTCGGCTACCAGGCCCAGGCCGCGGCGTCCTACTCGCGGCCGGCCGACTCGACGCCGACGACCGCGTGGCAGTGGCTGCGCGACGGCCAGCCGATCGCGGGCGCGACGGCCAACACGTACGTCGTCACCCAGGCCGACAACGGCACGACGCTGTCCGCCCGGTTCACCCTGTCGCTCGACGGCTACACGACCGTGACGCGGGACTCCAACAGCGTTGTCATCGGCGCCTCCGTCACGAACGTCGTCGTCGGCGGGACGGCCAAGACGTGGCAGACGCTCGGCGTCTCGTACACGGCGCCGACCGACGCCACGCACACGGTCCAGTGGCTCCGCAACGGCCAGCCCATCGCCGGCGCCACCGGCGACTCCTACGCCGTCCAGGGCTCCGACGCCGGCCAGTCGATCACCTACCACATCGTGTTCACGATGAACGGGACGACCATCGCCGACGTCACGCCGACGGCCGTGGTCATCGCCAAGTCCGCCATCGAGCTCGAGTCGGTGTCGATCTCCTCGCCGCTGTCGGTCGGCGACTCCCCGACGGCCGGCCACGGCGTGGTCCGGTCCCCGGCCGCCGCGCCCGCGCCGACGTACTCGTGGCAGTGGTTGCGCGACGGTGCTCCGATCGCCGGGGCCACGTCCGACACGTACACGATCACGTCGGCCGACAAGGGCAAGCAGCTCTCGGTCCAGTTGACCGTTTCGGCGGACGGCTGCGAGTCGGCCACGCAGACGTCGAATGTCGTCACGGTCGACGGGCGGCCGCTGACGATCAACATCAAGTCGATCCAGGGCACGGTCGAGGCCGGCCAGCAGATCTACCCCGAGCTGGAGGCGACGGCGGGCGCGACTCTGACGTACCAGTGGCTCTCCGACGGCCAGCCGATCGCCGGGGCGACCACCGCCGCCTACCTGATCCAGGACGCGGACAAGGGCCATTACCTGAGCCTGCGCGTCACGGGCACTCTGGCCGGCTACGACGACACGGTCGTGACGTCCAAGGACGTCCTCGTGCCGGGGGCCGATCCCAGCTTCCAGGCCATCATCCAGTCCATCATCAAGATGCTGATGGACTGGATCCAGCAGATCCTCGCCCTCTTCGGAACGTTTGCCACCGCTGCGTAGGCGAGCGGCAGGGTGGTCCGTCCACCTTACCCACTGGGAACACTGCGGCCCCGGCACTCCGTGCCGGGGCCGCAGCCCTCTGCGTCATGCCAACCCCCTTGCCATCCCAACCCCCTTGTCATCCCGGCGAAAGCCGGGATCTTTGCCGGGGAAGGATCCCGGCTTTCGCCGGGATGACAACGGTTCTTGAGGGCCACGGGGGACGACCGACCGACAAGGAAAGATCCCGGCTTTCGCCGGGATGACAACGGTGGGCCGGGATGACAACGTTGGCCCACGGCCTTACAGGTTGTCGAAGTCCAGGGCTGGCTGGTTGGGGTCGACGCCGGCGTAGGGCGGGCGCATGGCGACCGTGGGGGCTTCCGGGTCGGCGGTCAGGTTGAGCGGGCCGGAGTCCTGGGCGGTCGGGCCCTGGTCGGCCAGGCCGTCGGTCGGCTCCTCCAAGGGCACGACGGGCTCCGTCACGTTGTGCGGGCCGAAGTGCACGGTCACTCCCGGCTCGCTCGGGCTGGCGGCCGCCGTCGGCGTGACGGCCGGAGGGGCCGGAGGGGCCGCCGGTGTCACGGGCTTGAGGCGCGGGGTGGGCGTAGCGCGCGGCGTGGCCGGCCGCACCGGCGCGGGCGCCAGGGGCGTGGCGCGGGCGGGCGCCGCGGCGGGCGGCGGCGCGGCGGCAGCCGGCTCGGCCGCCTCCTCGAAGCCGCCGTCGGCGGCGGCGCCTTCCGACCACAGCGTGACCGTCCGGGCGACCTGTTCCGCCACGGCGGGGACCTTCTCCGGCGCGGGCGCGCGCAGCAGCCCGGCGACGAGCCCCGTGACGAGCCCGGCGAAGCCCAGCACGGTCGGCGCCAGGATGAACGTCTCCAGCGGCAGCGGCCCCAGCCCGGCCAGGCGCTGGCCACCCAGCCCTCCCCGCGTGACGAGGGCGAGGAGCGCGAAGGCGACGCCGCCGAGGATGCCGGACAGGCCGCCGACGACGGCGGTCTCGTCGAAGCGGGCGCGCGGGCGGGTGCGCAGGACGATCCAGGCGGCCGCCGCCCCGGCCGCCACTCCCCCCGCCAGCCAGCAGAGGTTCCACCACGAGGCGACCGTGTGCGCGGGCAGCGCGCCGATGATCGGGAAGGCGGGCAGCGCGTCGACCGACTGGCCGAGCAGGACGACGGAGGAGCCGCCGCCGAGCGCGAAGCCCGAGCCGGTCGTCCACACCGCCGCCCAGACGACGAGGTTGGGCAGGTAGGCGCCCTGGAGGAGGGTCAGGAGGATCGTGCCGTTGACGCCGGGGTGGAGTTGCTCGGTCAGGGCCGTGATGAGGTCGCGGTGGACGATGACGCCGGTGGCGAGGGCGGCGAGGCCGGTCAGCAGCAGGACCGTCACGCTCGTGGCGGCCGCGCGCGGGATGGCCCGGGCCCAGACCGGCCAGCCGAGGTCCGGCCGCCAGCCGCTCCCCTGCCGCGCGCCCAGACCCCCGGCGACGGCGCCGACGACGAGGGCGCCGGCGACGGCCCAGAGGCTCGGGCTGACCAGCCCGACGCCCAGCGCGACGGCCGCGACCACCAGGGTGTAGACGGCCAGCGTGACGCCGGCGACGCGGAGCGTGACGGAGCGGCGCTGGTCGGGCGTGACCGTGCGGTCGGGCGCTTCCCAGGCGTGGACAAGGTAGGCCTGGCGGGCGGAGTAGGCGGCCACGCCGTGGAGGAGGTAGGCCAGGCCGAGCGTCAGGAGGAGGGGGATGAGCGTGACGCGCTGGCCGCCGATGTCGGCGGGGGCGCCGTGGGCGAGGAGCCAGAAGGTCGTGGCGAAGCGGAAGGCGCCGCCCGTGACGTGGCCCTCGCCGGCCAGTTCGGCCCAGACGCTGAGGCAGGCCACGACGACCCAGCCGGCCGCGGCCACGAGGAATGCCCCCGCGCCCGCCGCCAGCCACCACAGCAGGCTCGGGCGGGGCAGCGTCCCGGCGACCGTGGCCACCTCGAGGGTGGAGGGGCGGTGGGAGGTGGAGGTTCGGCTGGGCGTTCTCATGTCGGGTCCATCGTGTCGAATCCGCTGGACGGGGAGGCTGTGACACGCCGCGCCGGGGGCCGGTGGAGCGTCACACCCGACCCGGCGCCGCGCGTGACGGCGAACCCGGCGCCGCGCGTGACGTCCATGACCGGGGCCCTCATAGGAGCGGCCTCAACGGCGCCAGGATGGCCTCGCTCAGCCGCTGGTACCAGGGCCGGCGGCGGAACTCGGCCAGGTCGAGGCGGCGGCAATTGGCCAGGTCGGTCTCGAAGACCCGCTCCATGACGGCGGCGCAGCCCGCGTCGACGACCTCGACGTTGACCTCGTAGTTGCCGAGGAGGGAGACCGTGTCGAGGTTGGCGGTGCCGACGGTCGACCAGCGGCCGTCGATGGTCGCGGTCTTCGAGTGGATCATGGCGTCCTGGTAGAGGTAGAGCTGGACGCCGCCGCTGAGCAGCGCGTCGTAGTGGTCGCGGGCGAGCCAGTCGGCCAGGACGTGGTTGGACTCGGCCGGGCAGATGACCTTGACGTCGACGCCCCGCTGGACCGCGCCGACCAGGGCGGCGATGAGGTCGTCGTCGGGGATGAGGTAGGCGGTCGTCAGCCAGATGTGGTGCTCGGCCCGGTGGATGGCGTCGAGGTAGAGGTTGCGGATCGGGTAGACGAACAGGCGCGGCGTGTTGCGGTAGAGGCGGAGCTCCTGGCCCCACGTCCGGTCCGTCGGCAACGGGAGCTGGTGGCGGGGGGCGCCGGGGGCGGAGTTCCAGAGCGTCACGAAGGCGTCCTCCAGCTCGCGGGCGAAGGGGCCCTCGACCTTGAGGTGGGTGTCGCGCCAGCCGCGCTCGTAGCGGTCGCCCAGGTTGAAGCCGCCCGTGAACGCGACCCGGCCGTCGACCACCAAGATTTTCCGATGGTCACGCCCGGAGTTGCGCGGGTGGAAGAACAGGAGGCCGCCGCCGAACAGGGGGTGGGGGTGGACCATGACGTGGTCGGGGAAGCGGAAGAACGCCGACGGGACCACGAGGTTGGCGAAGACGTCGTAGACGCACGCGACGGTCACGCCCCGGTCGGCGGCCCGCGTGACGGCGTCGAGGAAGCGCTCGCCGACCGCGTCGGCCTTCCAGATGAAGGTCTCGAGGTAGACCGTGTGCTCGGCGCGGTCGATGGCGTCGATCATGGCGTCGTACAGGTGGGCGCCGTACGTGTAGATGGTCAGCTCGTTGGCGCCGACGGTCACGCTCTGCGGTTCGAGGTAGGGGAACCCGCGGGGTTGCCTCCGCTGGCGGCGTTTCCCGGCGATGACGGTCACGGCCGCCGCCGTCGCCAACTCGACCCCGGTCGCCGCCGCCAGACCCAGCGCGGCCGTCCGGCGCACAGTCCGCGGAAGAGCCATGAGTGTAAGGGTACCCACGGCCGCTGCGCCCAAGGTGTCAGGCAAGGCCACGGGGTCGGGCACGCTGGCTACGGAGCGAGGAACGAGCGACAGCCAGCGGGCCTAAGGCCCTGGGGTCGGGCACGCTGGCGACGGAGCGAGGACCGAGCGACAGCCAGCGGGCCGAAGGCGAGGGGGTCGGGCCCGCTGGCT
>JAISTC010000150.1 GCA_031272805.1 Propionibacteriaceae bacterium | reverse complement strand
CCGATGATCTTCTTCAACCTGGACGTCCCCGGCAACATCGCCCGAGTCATCAACGGCGACCAGATCGGCACGCTGGTCCACCCGTAGCCGCAGCCTGGCGCGGCCCAGCGCCGTGGAGGTCGACGTAGGTGAGGAGCTGGGTCATCGGCGGACTCTCTGGGGGAGGGCTTGGTCCGCCCGGGCCCGGCCGAGGTCGGTTTCGTAGGGGTCCGTGGCGTCGACCACGCGGTCCAGCACCCCCAGGGCCGAGCAGGTCGACAGGACCGCGGCGAAGCTGACGCCGGCGTCCCCGTGCTCGATCTTGGACAGGGTTCCTCGGGCGATGCCCGCGCGGTCGGCCACCTGGGCCGCCGTCAGGTTCAGCAGCTTGCGCCACGTGGCCAACTGCCCGCCGATGTCCTGGGCGGCCGCCACGACGGCGCGACTCGGTTGACGTGACCCCATGTCCACCTCCTAAGGGTCACGATTATAGACATAACTGGACATAAAGTGAATGATCGTGGACATACAAGGCGCGCTGGCGCTGCCGCTCCGCCTCCCCTCGGCAGTCCGCCTGGTCCCGGCTGTCATCCCGGCGAAAGCCGGGATCTTGCCCTGGCCCAAGGCGGACTGCGGGTTCAGGGTCCTGGCTCAGGCCAAGGGGTCGAATGTCGTCACGCCGTGGGCCGCGGCCACCGTGGCCAGGAGGTTGTCGTGGGTCACGAGCGTGGCCGTCGGGTCGGTCCGCAGGAGCGTGGCCAGGTGGATCGAGTCCAGGGTCTTGAGGTGTTCGGGAATGGCCGCCGCGGCCGCCAGCGTGGCGTCGTCGATGGAGACCAAGGCGATGCGGCGCAGGTATGGTTCGGCCGCGTCGGCCGCGTCCAGGTTCTCGCGCCGCAGCACCCGCGTGACCTCCAGGCGCAGCAGCTGCGAGGACACGAGCGGCTCCTGCGCGCTGGTCGCCGCGAACCAGTCGTGGGCCCGGCGGTCGGTGCCCAGGATCGCGTGGACGAGCACGGATGTGTCCAGATAGGCCGTCATCAGTGGTCGCCGTCCAACTCGGCCAGCAGGTCGGCGACGGGGCGTCCGCTGGGCACGGGCCGGGGCCCCGCGGGCAGCGGCAGGTCGAATGACGGCCGGGTGGCCAGGCCCGCGCCGATGAGCGCGTCGAGGGGCGAGGCGGGCACGGTCGCGGGGGTGATGTGCCAGGCGACGCGCCCGTTCTTGGTCACCGCCACGGGCTGGCCCGACGTCGTCACGAGGTCGAGGACCTGGGCGGTGTGCTGATTGAGCTGGCGAACAGGAACGGTCAACATGGGCTCAGGGTAGTACGTCCGTAGTACAAGGTGCAAGAACCAGAAGCCGCAAGCCTTTCCCATGCCTGGCGCGTGCCGCCGGCCATCAGGCTGAGTACCCCTTGCCAGCCGCAGTGCGGCGGGGGAGGCCGGGCGGAGCGCCGGTGTCGACAAGGCGGTATAGGCTGGCGTACTGGTGCAGCATCGCATGTCGCCTTGGTGGACAATCGCTCGACGCCAGGCACATCGACCGGCGGACCGCCGCCGGCTACGACCGGCGCCTGGAGGCGGTCTTCTTCGCGGAACGGGTCCCGGCCTGGTGGTCGGACCAGCTGACGGCGTTGACCGCGCTGCCCAAACGCTATGTCGTGGACACGTCGCTCATGACCAACCTCTTGCGCGCTGACACCGACGCCATCGCCACACAGCCGGGGCTGCTCGGGCAGGTGGTCGAGACGTTCGTGGCGGGCCAAGTTCGCCCCGAACTCCAGGTCAGCCGGTTCCGCCCGACACTGCACCACGTGCGCGACAAAGGCGGCAGGCACGAGGTCGACCTGCTGCTCGACTACGGCGCCCGGGGCGTGGTCGGCCTCGAAATCAAGGCCACGGCGGCGCCGGGAGCGGAGGACGCGAAACACCTGGTGTGGCTGCGCGATCGGCTGGGCGGCCGGTTCGCCGCCGGCATCGTGCTCCACACAGGCCCAGCCACGTTCACCCTGGCCGACAAGATCACGGCCGCACCCATCAGCACGCTCTGGGCCCCAGGGACGTGACACATCCGCCAGGGTGGCGGGCGCGAGGGTCGCGACCGCTTGGGGCCGCGGCCACAGTGGCCAGGAGGTTGTCGTGGGTCACGAGCGTGGCCGTCGGGCTGGACCCGTCCCACGGCGCGCTGGGCGACTGCCGCTGACGCGGGGTCGGGACGACCAGCGGCAGGAGGCCGCGAGGCGCCTGATGTGTACACTTTTCGTATGTCAGTTGTTGCATCAAGCGAACCGCTCGGGGCTATCGGGCTCCGCGAGTTGCGGGCTCGGCTGTCGCACTACGTGAGCGATGTCAAAGGCGGGCGCGCGTACACCGTGACTGAGCACGGGCAGCCCGTGGCCCGGCTCGTGCCCCTGGCTGGCCGGTCGGCGTTCGAACAGCTGGTCGCCCAGGGGGTCATCACTCCGGCCCGACGCCGGCCGTCCGGGGCCGAGCCCCCCGTGACCGGGGCCGGCCCGGTGTCCGACCTCGTGGGAGAGCAGCGCCGGTGATCGGCTACTTCGACACGTCGGCGGTGGTGTCGTTGGTCGTGGCGGAGCCAGGCAGCGCGCGCTGCGCCGAGCTGTGGGAGGCGTGCGATGTGCGGGTCTCGTCGCTGCTCGTCATCCCCGAGGCGCACGCCGCGCTGGCCATGGCGCTGCGGCTGGGTCGGTTGACGGCGGCTCAGCACAGAGCCGCCGTGTCGCTGCTGGGCCGCCGCGTCGACGAGCTGGATCTGGCCCAGCCCACCCGCGACATCGCCGACTCGGCGGCTCGCCTGGCCTTGTCCCACGCGCTGCGCGGCTACGACGCGGTCCACGCCGCGACCGCCCTGGCCTTGGCGGGCGAGGACGTGGTCGTGGTCACGGCGGACCGGACTCTCCTGGCGGCTCTGGCCGAGTTGGGGCTGGCCACCGCCGACCCGACGAACCCCGGGCCTGGCCTGACCGGCTGAGGTTTGGGTTGCCCGACCTGCGGCAGGCACATCTTTCGAGTAGCCTGGGGGGCAACTGTTGGACGCCCTAGGAAGGTCACCGTGATCCCCGACATCATTGCCTCCGCCGATAAGAAGATGGCCCAGGCCGTCGAGTTCGCCAAGGAGGAGTTCGCCACCATCCGCACGGGCCGGGCCCATCCGGCCATGTTCAACAAGCTGACCGCCGAGTACTACGGCCAGCCGACCCCCCTCCAGCAGCTCGCCACGTTCCAGTCGCCCGAACCCCGGACGATGATCATCAGCCCCTACGACCAGGGCGCCGTCCATGCCATCGAGAAGGCCATCCGCGACTCCGACCTCGGCGTCAACCCCGCCTCGGACGGCCGCTCCATCCGCGTCGTCCTGCCGCAGCTGACGGAGGAGCGGCGCAAGGAGTACACGAAGCTCGCCCGGACCAAGGCCGAGGAGTCCCGCGTCGCCATCCGCAACATCCGCCGCCACGCCAACGACTCCGTCCACAAGCTGGTCAAGGACAAGGAAGCCAGCGAGGACGACGAGCGCGGCGCCCAGAAGAAGCTCGACGCCTCGACCAAGAAGTACATCGACCAGGTCGACGAGCTCCTCAAGCGCAAGGAAGCGGAACTCCTTGAGGTCTAAGGGTCACGCGGTGGCGGACCTGGGCGGGGGAGAGGGGCCACGATGAGCGGCGAGACCCCGGCCCCAGGGCCGACGCCAGGGGACGCGCACCGCGACGCCGTCAACAAGAAGGCCGGGCGCAACATCTACGCCGCCATCCCGGCCGCCCTCGTCCTCATCGCCGTCGCCGTCGTCGGCCTCGTCTGGGCCAACTGGCTGTTCGTGGCGTTCCTCCTCGTCCTCCTCGTGGGCGGGATGTGGGAGCTCCACCGCGGCCTCCGCGACCACGCCCAGGTCAGGACCGCGGTCGTCCCCGCGCTGGTCGGCGGCGTCGGCAGCCTCGCCGCCACGTTCGCCTATAGCTGCGCCGCCGGCTACACGAGCTGGTGGAGCCCCGCCCGCCACCTGCGCGACCTGGCGGCC
This sequence comes from Propionibacteriaceae bacterium, assembly GCA_031272805.1. Classification (GTDB taxonomy): domain Bacteria; phylum Actinomycetota; class Actinomycetes; order Propionibacteriales; family Propionibacteriaceae; genus WQYJ01. The sequence goes on along the minus strand of JAISTC010000150.1, from coordinate 18,491 downwards.
GACCCGACGTGCCAGGGCGACGTCTGCTGGGCCGGCGACGGCGTCGCCGCCCGCCTGGCCGCCCACCCGGCCGAGGTCCTGGTGGCCGGCCTGGCGCTGACGACGGCGGCCTGCCTGGCCTGGCGGCTGCGCCGCGGCGTCACGGGGTACTTGAAGGACGCCGCCGCTACCCTGTTCCTCCTGGCCTACGTCGCCCTCCTCGGCGGCTCCCTCCTGCTGCTCCTGCTGGCCACTGACGGCCCGGCCAAGATCGGTTTCTTCATCCTCGTCATCGTGGGCTCGGACACGGGCGGCTACGTCGCCGGGGTGTTCTTCGGCCGCCACCAGATGGCGCCCACGATCTCGGCCGCCAAGAGCTGGGAGGGCGCGCTCGGCTCGCTCATCCTCGCCCCCGTGGCCGGCCTCGTCGTCGTCGCCGTCGCCTTCCCGGTGCCCTGGTGGCAGGCCGTCATCGCGGCCGAGATCATCGCCGTCGCCGGGATGCTGGGCGACCTGGCCGAGTCCGCCGTCAAGCGCGACCTCGGGATCAAGGACCTGGGCTCGGTCATCCCCGGCCACGGCGGCGTCATGGACCGTGTCGACTCCTACCTCCTGGCCGCCCCGGTCGCCTGGGCGACCCTGTCCGTTCTGACCGCGCTGGCCGCCCATGCCTGACGATCTCCCCGGCGGCGTCGTCCTGGAGGCGCCGCGCCGCGCCAAGCCCCCCCGCCACTGGGCCGATCTGACCCCGGCCGAGCGGCTGGGCGTCGTTACGGGCGCCGGGCTCCCCGCGTTCCGCGCCAAGCAGGTCTCGGCCCACTACTTCGGCCACTGGTCGGCCGACCCCGCCGCCTGGACCGACCTCTCGGCCGCCCACCGCGACGCCGTCCGGCCGTACTTCCCGGACCTCGTGACGCCCCTCGAAGACCGGCGGGCCGACGGCGGCGCCACGGTCAAGAGCCTCTACCGCCTCCACGACGGCACCCTCATCGAGGCGGTCCTCATGCGCTACGGCCTGGACGAAACCGTCCTCGGCGAGACCGGCCCGATCCGCCGGGACCGGGCCCAGGCGTCACGCGCGGGGCAGGGCATCCAGGGCCCTGTCGGCGTCCGCTCGACGCTCTGCGTCTCGTCCCAGGCCGGCTGCGGCATGAACTGCCCGTTCTGCGCCACGGGCCAAGGCGGCCTCCAGCGCAACCTGTCGACGGCCGAGATCGTCGAGCAGGTCCGCCAGGCGGGCGCGCTCCTGGCGTCCGGCGCGCTGCCCGGCGGCCCCGGCCGCCTCAACAACCTCGTCTTCATGGGCATGGGCGAGCCCTTGGCGAACTACGCCGCCGTCCTCGCCGCCCTGCGCGTCCTGACCGCCCCGGCCCCGGCCGGTTTCGGGCTGTCGGCCCGCGGCATCACGGTGTCGACCGTCGGCCTCGTCCCCAAGATGCGCCAGCTCGCCCAGGAGGGCCTCCCCGTGACCCTCGCCGTCTCCCTCCATGCGCCCGACGACGACCTGCGGGACGAGCTCGTGCCGCTCAACCGCCGCTATCCGGTCGACCAGGTCCTCGACGCCGCCTGGGGCTACGCCGAGGCCACGAAACGCCGCGTCTCGGTCGAATACATCCTGATCCGCGACGTCAACGACCAGGCCGACCGGGCCGACCGCCTGGCCCGCCTCCTCCAGACCCGCGGCGACTGGGGCTGGTTCCACGTCAACCTGATCCCCCTCAACCCCACCCCGGGGTCACGCTGGACCGCGTCCCGCCGCAAGGACGAGGACCAGTTCCGGCGGCGGCTGGAAGCCCGCGGCGTCCCCGTCACGATCCGCGACACGCGGGGCCGCGACATCGACGGGGCCTGCGGCCAACTGGCCGCCCGCCACAAGTCAAGTTGATGGCTTTGGGGCGCTCCGGAGAGCATCAAGAATCCGTCAAGAATGGGCTTGTGGGGTCCGCTTGCCCTGTAGGGCCGCGAGGCCGCTGTGCTAGCTTTCATGGCGAGCAGCCAACCAAAGTGGTTCCTCCCATCACAGCGGCGGAGACTGCGTCAAAGGCCAAGAGAAACGAACGAGGCGGTGTCGTGGCGACCAGAGCGGCGCGACCGAAGCGTGAGGACGGTTCCAGTGACGGAGATCCACGTTACCGTGCCTGGTGACGGCGAGCGCACGTTCCTGCTGTTCCCCGGGCAGGGGAGCCAGTCCGTCGGCATGTGCCAGCGCCTCGACAAGAACTACGCCGCCGCCCGGACCGTCCTCGACGAAGCCTCCGAGGCCCTCGGCCTCGACATCCGCCACCTCATGTGGCACACCACCCCCGACGTGCTCAAGCAGACCGAGAACGCCCAGCCCGCCATCGTCATCGCCTCCGTCGCCGCGTTCCGCGTCTGGTGCGACACCCAGGCGGCGCCGCCCGTCATCGCGTGGGGCGCCGGCCACTCGATCGGCGCGCTGGCCGCCGCCATCGCCTGCGGCTACCTGACCGTCGCCGACGGCGCCGTCCTGGCCCGCCGCCGCGGCCAGCTCATGGCCTCCGTCAAGGCCCGCGGCGGGATGCTCGCCGTCGCCGTCACCTCCGACGAGGCCCGCGACCTGTGCCTCGGCGTGGCCGAGCGGCTCGGCCTCGACGTGGCCGCCGTCAACGGCACCCAGCAGATCGTCCTGTCCGGCGCCGCCGAGACCGTGGCCCAGGCCAAGGAGGCCCTCGGCGGCCGCTCGCGCCTCCTCGAGGTCTCCAACGCGTTCCACTCGCGCCTGATGGAACCCGTCCTGCCCGAGTGGGGCGAGGTCCTCGACTCGACCCCCTGGGTCGAGTCCGGCGTGCCCTACCTCGGCAGCGCCTCCGGCGCGCTCGTGGCGTCGGCCGCCGACGTCGCGGCCGACCTCCGTCACGGTCTCCGCAACCCCGTGCGGTGGGACCTCGTCCTTCAGCAGGCGGCCAGGGAACACTCCGGCGCCGTCCTCGGCCCCGGCCGGTCGCTGGCTAAGCTATGGCGTTCGCGGCCCCAGTCCGTGGCGCTGGAGCTCGTGGACGACGACTATCGCAAGGGAGGACCCACCCGGTGAGCGAACCGAAAACTGCCATTGTCACAGGCGGTTCCCGCGGCATCGGCCGCGCCTGCGCCGTCGACCTGGCGCGGCACGGCTGGAACGTCGCCATCCTGTACCGGGGCAACGACCAGGCCGCGCAGGAGGCGGTCGGCCTGATCGAGGCCGCCGGCGCCGCGGGCTGGGCGTACAAGGCGGACGTGACCGACGAGGACCAGGTGCGCCAGGCCATGCGCGCCATCGGCAAGGAGCACGGCCCGGTGGCCGGCGTCGTCGCCAACGCGGGCATCACGAAGGACGCCATGGCGCCGATGATGTCCCTGGCGACCTGGCAGGAGGTCCTCAACACGAACCTGACCGGTACCTTCCTGGTCTGCCGCGAGGGCCTCAAGCTGATGCGCAAGACGGGCGGCGCGATCGTCGTCATGTCCAGCGTGTCCGGCCTCAAGGGCTCGGCCGGCCAGGCCAACTATTCGGCGTCGAAGGGCGGCGTCATCGCCCTGACCCGGACCCTCGCCGTCGAGGTCGGCCGCGTCGGCCTGCCCGTCCGCGTCAACGCCGTCGCGCCGGGCTTCACCCAGACGGACATGGTCCGCGCCATGCCGCCCGGAATGCTGAACCAGTTCTTGGAGAACGTCCCGCTGAAACGGGCGGCCGATCCGTCGGAGATCGCGTCAGTCGTGACGTTCTTGTTGGGGCCGGGGGCCAGTTACGTCCACGGTCAAGTGATCGCCGTCGACGGGGGGCTGTCGGCCTAGCCGGCGGAGTTCCGAGACCTAACTGAAGGAGAAAGCATGACTGCCACGTATGAAGAAATCCGGGCCAAGGCCGAGGCCCGGTCGGAGATGAACCGCAAGCTCCGCACGATCCTGGTCGAGGGCCTGGAACTGCCGGTCACGGTCGAGCAGATCGACTCCGACCAGCCCCTGTTCGGCCGCGGCCTCGAACTCGACTCCCTCGACACGCTGGAGATCGTCAGCCTGATCGACGACGAGTGGGCCGTCCCCGTGACCGACGACCAGAAGTACGTCTTCGGCTCCATCAACAAGCTCGCCGACATGATCGAGGCCGTCCAGGCCGGCGACTCCGTGTCGGCCCAACCGGAACCCGTCGGGGTCTAGCCGTGTCCAGCCGCCCAGCCCCGCGCCCGTCCCGGGCCGGCGCCGGGCGGCGGCCCGGCCAGACTGCGCAGTCCTGACCTCCACCAGCATGACCAGCCCCGTCATCCGCCCACTCGATCTCGCCCGTGACGCGGGCCAGATCGCCCAGCTCTACCGCCGCTACGGCTACGGCGCCGCCGTCGGCAACGGGCTCGCCTTCACGGGTGACGACTTCGCGCGGGCGATGGCGCAGAACGACCTCGTGACCTGCCTCGTGGCCGAGGACCAGGGCCAGGTCGTCGGCCTGCTCGGCGCGCTGACCATCGACGCGGCCCGGGCGGCGCGGCCGGGCTCGGTCCGCGGCAACCACTTCGTCATCGAGTCGACGGCCCGCGGCTCGCTCGTGGCCGGCTTCTTGTTCCACGAGATGTTCGAGCGGCTGGTCGACCTGGGCGTCGGCTCCCTCTGGCTCCGCGTCAACCCGGCGAACCGGCTGGCCGGGACCCTGTACGCCCGGACGGGCTGCCGGGCGCCCGTCGGCGCCAGGCCCGACGCGGACGGCTACCTCGCCGTCGTCTCCCACCTCCCCGGCCTCGTGGCCGCGTCCCGCCGCGCCGTCGCCGCGTCCCCCGAGTTGGGCGTGCGGCTGCCGACCATCGCCGTGGCCAACCTCCGCTCGGGCCGCGGCCGCGGCTTCGACGAAGGCGTCACGATCGCGCCGGACGGGCGCTGGACCATCGCCTACCACATGGAATCGAAGGGCTTCCGCGACGGCGGCGCCATCGTCGACGGCGAGACCGGCCAGGTCCGCTGGATCGGCGCCAACGGCGTGGACTACACGGAACGGTTCCTGGAAGTCCAGGCCGGCGCGGGCACCGCGCCGACCAGCCCGGCCCCGGCCACGCCGGTCGGCCCCTCCTACGCCGTCGGCGGCTTCCGCGTCGGCCTCGACTCGTGGGGCCGGCTCCGCGCCGACCACCCCGACCACCTCGGCCCGGTCCTCCTCGACTGCTTCCCCGACGCGGCGGGCCACACGGTGGCCTACCGCTGCCCACCGCCCCTGACGGCGGCGACGGAGGTCCGCGCCGACGGCTGGACGACCCGCCGCGGGCCCGTCGAGCGGACCTACACGCTGGGCCCGGACGCCATCAGCGTCGACTGCCGCGTCGCCGGGGGGGACGGGGCCGGCCGCCTGGCCGTCCACCCCTGGTGCGGGCTGCGCACGGCCGAGTTCGCGCTGGCCAGCGGGGGTACCTTGCTCCAGGGCGGGCTCCGGCCCGGCCGCTGGCCGGTCCAGCTCCCCGCCTACGAGGCCGCCGGCGACGCCCGCTGGAGCTACGACCTCGACGGCGCCACGACGACCTGGTCGGACGCCACCGCCGGCCTCTCCGTCGCCATCGACTGGCTCGACGCCGGCCGGCTGCGCGCCGAGGGCGAGGCCCGCGCCGACGGCCCCCGCCTGCGCTACCGGCTGCGCCTGGCCGCCCGCGACCGGATCACGCTCGCGTCCGCCACCGCCGAACCCGCCGCCCCCGCCGTGACCGTGGCGCCCGCCGTCACCGCCGCCTGGTCCGACGGCCGCTCCGGCCGGACCGCCGTCGTCCGCGCCACCGCCGCCGACGGCGCGGGCGAGGTCGTCGTCGACCCGGCCGCGGGCCTGCTGACCTGGCGGGCCGGGGGCCAGGACATCCTGGCCAAGCCCGGCAGCGGCGCCTTCGGCTCACTGGTCGCCGTGCCCGCCGCGCTGTGGGCCAGCCTCGACTCCGACCGGTCCGACGTCGACCGCGGCCCCGAGTGGTCCGGCGCCGACCCGCGGGTCATCTTCACCCAGTCCGGCCAGCCAGCCGGCCCCGACACGGCGACCTGGTCGGTCGCCGTGTCCGGGGACTTCTCCGCGCTCGAGGTGGTGACCGACGTCCCGGCGACCTTCGCCGGCGCCGAGGCCGCCATCCACCTCAAGCCGTCGGCGGCGGTCACCACCCTCCTCATGGCCGACTCGTCCGGCCACCTCCACCCGGTCACGAGCCGGGACCCGGGGATCGACCGCCCGTGGGGCCTCTGGTGGGGCTTCACGCGGCGCGTCCTCGTGCCGGCCGGCGCCGACCGCACCCTCGACATCCGCCCGCTGTCGGCGGACCACGGAGAGATCCTGGTCCGGTCCTGCACGGCCGGTTTCCTCCTGACGCTCTACAGCCGGGTCGGCCGCGTCGGCCGGTCCCGCGCCACGTGGAGCGTTTCCCTTGTCCCGGCCGGGCCAGGGGCTACCGACATCCCGCCAACCGAAAACTGAAGGAGATTCCCATGGATGACGCGCAGGCCTACGAGGCGATCCGTCACAGCGTGGCCGTGTACCGTCGCGGCCAGAAGTTCGTTGAAGTCGAAGGGTCCCAGCGGGGCGAGCTGTTGAGCCACGTCCTCGCCAAGTCCTCCGAGTACGTCCAGTCCGGCTCGTCGCTCGAGACGCTCTGCCTGGACGACGACGGCCGGCCCATCGACCTCGTGTTGGCGGTCGTGGACGAGGACAAGACGCTCCTCGTGACCGACGTCGAGGACGGCGCCGTGGCCCACCTGGCGGAGGCCGCCGAGGAGCTCGGTTTGGACGACGTCACGATCACCCCGCTCGACGGCTGGGTCGCGGTCGCGGTCGAGGGGCCGAAGTGCTGGCGCATCGTCGAGAACCTGATCGAAGACGACCTCGCCTCCATGGCGCTGAACGAGCGCCGGCCCGCCACCTCGCCGCTGGGCGCTCCCGGCCTCCTGGTCCGGACCGGCTGGACGGCCGAGTTCTGCTACCTGTGGCTGGGCCAGGCCCCGGCCGAGGAGACCCTGGCCAGCTTCGTCGCGCGGGCCGAGGGCGAGGGCGGCGGCGCCTGCACCCCGGACGCGCTGCTCCGAGCCAAGCTCGAGGTCAACTCGCCCGTCTTCCCGCAGCTCTACGAGGGCCTGACGCTCCGCGAGGCCGGCCACGAGTGGCTCGACGGCGTCGGGCGGGACGACGACTACCGCGGCCGCAACGAGGACACGGACACGCCGCGGCAGCGCGGCCTCATCGCCGTCCGCGCCTATGGCCAGGACATCCCGCCGGCCGGCACCCCGGTCGAGGCGGGCGGGACCCCCGTCGGCTCGATCTTCCTGGCCGCCCCGGCCTGCGGCCAGCCCGACGGCTACGCGCTGGCCCTCCTCGACGTGCCGTTCGAGGTGCCGGGCCTGGAGCTGACGGCCGGCGGCGTCGCCGTCAAGACCATCTCCCGCCCGGCCGTCGACCCCGAGTCGTGGGGCGAGCGGATCGGCTCCGAGGTGGCGGGCTCGTCGCTGCACTACGAGGAACTCGAGAACATGCTCAGCGCGCAGCAGGATGAGGGCTAGTCAACCGATGAACGACAACGACATCGTCGTCACCGGCGTCGGCCTCTGCACCGCCGTCGGGGCGACGGCCGAGGAGACCTGGGCCAACGTCCAGAAGGGCGTCTGCGGCATCGGGGAGGTCACGGTCGTCCGGACGGACAGCATGATGACGCAGGTCGGCGGCCAGGTGAAGGCCGCCGAGCTGGCCGACTCCATGTACCCGGACGCCACTCCCGAGGCCGCGGCGGTCCTCGACCGCTGCCACGAGCTCGCGGCCATCGCCGCCAAGGAAGCCCTCGCCAACGCCGGCCTGGGCGACCCGGCGGCCCGGCCCTACCCGGCCGAACGCTGCTCGCTCGTCCTCGGCACCCTGCTGGGCGGCTTCCGCCGGGGCGAGGTCTTCCAGCGGCAGTGGCTGGATTCCGGCTCGATCATGAACGCCGACGCCCGGATGGCCCGCTGGGACCCGCCGTACTCCGTCGCCGACTACGTCGCCTACGAGTGCGACCTGCTCGGCCTGCGGACGGTCCCGTCGAACGCCTGCGCCGCGTCCGCGGTCGCCCTGGGCTTCGGCCTGGAGCTCCTGGACGAGGGCCGGGCCGACGTCGTCGTGGCCGGCGGGGTCGACCCGCTGACCACCCTCGGCTTCGCCGGCTTCTCGTCGCTCGAGTCCCTGGACACGGAGCCGTGCGCGCCGTATTCGCGGAGCTCCGGCCTCTCGCTGGGCGAGGGCGGCGCGTTCGTCGTCCTGGAACGCCGGGCCGACGCGGTCAAGCGCGGCGCGCCGATCCTGGCGGTCCTCAACGGCTACGGCATGTCCGCCGACGCCCACCACGCCACGGCGCCCGACCCGACCGGCGCCGGCGCGGTCCGGGCCGTCCTGGCCGCCCTCGAGATGGCCGGGCTGACCCCTGACCAGGTCGGCTACATCAACGGCCACGGCACCGGCACCCCGGCCAACGACTCCGTCGAGCCCAAGGCCATGCGGTCGGTCTTCAACCCGCTGCCGCCGATGAGCTCGACCAAGTCGATGACCGGTCACGCGCTGGGCGCGGCCGGGTCGGTCGAGGCCGGCGTGACGATCCTGGGGCTGCGCGACCAGATGCTCCCGCCGACCGTCGTGCCGCCCGGCGCCACCCCGCAGGAGGGCATGGACATCGTGCCGAACGAGGCGCGGCCGGCCCAGTACGACACGGCGCTGACCGTCTCCTTCGCGTTCGGCGGCAACAACGCCGCCCTGCTCCTGTCGACGCCCAACGTCGGGCGAGCGCCGACGCCGCCCCTGCGTGACGTCGTCCTGACGAGCTACGGCGCGATCACGGGCAACTGCCGGACGGCCGCCGACGTGCGCGCGGCCCTCGCGGCCAACCGGCGGATCTACGACGGCTCGCTGACGCTGAAGGGCGGCGACTACGGGCCGTTCCCGATCGCCGACGTGCCCGCCCCGTGGCTGACCAAGGGCATCAACCCGGCCTACCTCCGGAAGATGGACCCGCTGTCGCGGCGAACCGAGCTGGCCGTGGCCGAACTGCTCAAGGCCCGGGGCCTGAGCCGGGACGAGGCCCTCAAGACGGGCCTCCTGTTCGCCACCAGCTCCGGCCCGCTGACGCCCGTCGAGGCGTTCCAGAAGGCCGTCATCGAGACCGGCTCGGGGTCGGCCAAGTACTTCCCCAACACGGTCATGAACGCGGCCCCCGGCCACGTCGGCGTCCTCCACCAGTTGAAGGGCCCGACGGCCACGATCTGCGCCGGGGGGACGGGCCCGTTCGCCGTCCTCTGGTGGGCCCAGCGCCTGATCGCGCGCGGGGCGGCCGACCGGATCATCGTGGCGTCGGCCGACGAGCTGACCGAGCCGGTCATCTACGCCTACGCCTCGATCCCCGGCTACATGTCCACGGACGTGGCCGACCCGTTCCGCGACACGGGCATCGTGCTGGCGGGCGGCGCGGCGGCCATCCTGCTGGAGGCGGCCGAGGTCGCCCCGCCGGACCAGGTCATCGGCCGGCTCGAGGGCTTCGGCTACGGCTCGGACAAGTCCGGCGTCGGCACCCTCGACCGGGACGAGACGGCCTGGGCCCGCGCGTTCAGCGGCGCGCTCGAGGACGCCGGCCAACCCGTCGACGCGGTCATGTCGGCCGCCGTCGGCCGGGCCCGGATCGACGACATCGAGGCCCGGGCGCTGGCCCGGGCCGGCCTCGACCAGACGGCCGTGTACACGCCCAAGAAGCTGCTGGGCCAGGCGTCCTCCGTGTCGCCGTTGCTCAGCCTCCTGTCCGGGCTCTGGCTGGCCCAGGAACCCGCGCCGACGGCGTTCGGCTACTACGACGGCTTCGGCCCGGCCCCGGCCGACCCGAAGCGGTTCCTGGTCAGCTCGTTCGAATTCGGCGGGACGTACTCCGCGCTCGTGGCGTCGGGCGCTTAGGCGGTTGCCGTGGGCGCGATGGTCTGGCTGTTCGACACCCCGCCGCGGGGTGTCGACAACGTCGGCCGGCCCCTGGGCTGGCCCGGGTCGGCGTTGATCGCCCGGGCCGCCCAGGGGGCCGGCTGCGGGCCCGACCCGGCGGCCACGTGCGACATCGCCCGCCTCGACGACGGCCGCTCGCGCTGCCGCCGCTGCGGCGCCTGGTGGTCGGCCTCCCAGGTCGCCCGCTACGGCGCCGTGGCCCGCAGTGACGAATCCATCGGCGTCGACATCGAAGACCGGCGCCGCCGCCCCGGCGCCTACCGCCGCGCCTCCGTCTGGTGCGGCGTCGACCTGACCACGCCCGAGCAGTGGACCCAGGCCGAGGCCCTGTGGAAGGCCATGGGGCTCGGCCACCGGGAGCCCGCCGCCGGCGAAATCCCGCTCTCGCCCACCTGGCAGCTCGGCTGGCAACCCAGCCGGGACGGCGCCTGGTGGCTCTACTCCGACACGGGGCTGTGCCCCTGGTCCGTGGCAGTCCCGCGCCACGGCCGCAGCCTGCCGCCGTCCGTATCCACCGTCAGAAAGGACTACTAGCCATGGGCATCCTCGAGGGGAAGCGCGTCCTCGTCACCGGCCTGACCGCCCACAACTCCATCGCCTTCGGCATCGCCGACCAGGCGCAACGGGAGGGCGCGAAGATCGTGGTGTCGAACTTCGGCCGGGCCATGCGCATGACCCGGCGGTCCGTCGCCAAGCTCGACCCGGTCCCGGACATCATCGAGCTCGACGTCACGAACGAGGCCGACCTGGCCCGGCTGCCGGACGAGCTGATGGACAAGCTCGGCGGCGTCGACGGGGTCGTCCACTCGATCGCGTTCGCCGACCCGGTCAAGACGATGGGCGGCCGGTTCCTGTCCGCGCCGTGGGAGGCCGTGGCCCAGTCCCTCCAGATCTCCTCGTACTCGCTGGCGGCCCTGGCCCGGGCCTGCGCGCCGATCATGGAGCCGGGCGGCGCGTTCGTCGCGCTCAGCTTCCAGGCCAACGTGTCGTGGCCCAGCTACGACTGGATGGGCGTGTCCAAGGCGTCCCTCGAGGCCGTCTCCCGCTACCTGGCCCGCTACCTCGGCCCGATGGGCATCCGCTCGAACATCGTCTCGGCCGGGCCCATCAACACGCTCTCGAAGAAGGCCATCCCGATCATCTCCGACGAGGAGGAGCAGTGGGTGGCGCGCGCGCCCCTGCGCTGGGACCCCAACTCGACGCGGGCCGCCGCCCTGGCCGCCTGCGCCCTGCTGAGCGACTACTTCGGCTCCACCACCGGCGAGATCGTCCACGTCGACGGCGGCTTCCACTCCACCGGCATCAAGCCCGTGCGCTCCAACCTGATCAAGGCGTGAGGCATACCGGCGGCTCCTACGGCCCCGAGTGCTTGTCATCCCGGCGAAAGCCGGGATCTTTCCCGTGGCAGTCGACCAGCAGGCGGGGGAAGATTCCGGCTTTCGCCGGAATGACATGGCAAGGGGCTGACAGAGGGGCGCTCAGAACAGCGTGATGGGCGCGATGACGTCGGCCAGGATCAGGATGGCGCCCAGTACGATCAGGAAGCCGCCCACGATGTACGCGATCGGCTGGAGCTTGGCCGCGTCGACCGGGCCGGGGTCCGCCTTGCCGCGCAGTTTCGCCCAGCGTGACCGGATGACGCCGTACAGGCCCGCGGCCACGTGACCGCCGTCGAACGGCAGCAGCGGGACCAGGTTGAGCAGCCCGACGAACAGGTTGATCGACGCCAGGAGCGAGATGTACAGCGCCCACTTGGAGCTGGCGTCGAGCTGGTCCGTGGCCGCGACCTCGCCCGCGATGCGGGACGCGCCGACGACCGACATGACGCCCGACTCGTCCCGCGGGGTGCCCGTGATCAGGTCCGTCACGGTGTCCCAGGCCGAGACCGGCAGCTTGGCGATCGCCTGGAGCGAGATCCAGGTCAGCGAGCCCATCTGTTTGAGCGTCGCCCACGGCCCCGGGTGGACGCGGGCGTACTGGTACGTCAGGCCGAGGTAGGCGTACGTCACGCTGACCGGCGGCTCATCCGTCGTCTCGACCGTCACGAGCAACCCCGGCACGGTCGGCAACGTGACTTCCCCCACCCCGGGCCGGTTGACCGTGACGGTATCGGCCTTGGCCGCCGTCACCGTCCCGTCGGCCGCCGTCTCGACATTCGCCCGGACCGCCGCGGTCAGCTCCTCGTAGGTGGCGTAGCGGACCCCGTTGAACGCCACGATGGCGTCGCCGACCTGAAGTCCCATCGCCTGCGCCGGCGTCTGCTCGCACGGCCCCACCGCCTGCTCCGGGCAGCCGTAGACCGCGCCGACCGTCGTCGTCCGCAGGTCGTAGTCGTACTTGCCGTACGTCAGGTTGACGCCGAGGAACAGCGCGAACGCCAGGACCAGGTTGATGCCGACGCCGCCCGCCATGATGAGCAGCCGCTTGGGGAAGGACTGCTGGTAGAACAGGCGGTGGCCGGCCACGTCCGCGTCCGTGATGAACTGCCAGTCGGCCTCGCGGATGTTGTCGGCGAAGCGCTTGAGGCGCGTGTCCTTGCCCTCCTTGTACGGCGGCAGCATCCCGACGATGGCGCAGTAGCCGCCCAGGGGGAAGGCCTTGACGCCGTACTCCGTCTCGCCCCGCTGCGTCTTCCAGAGGTTCGGGCCGAAGCCCAGGAAGAACTGGCGGACCTTGACGCCGAAGAGCTTGCTCGGGATGAAGTGGCCGAGCTCGTGGAGGCCGACCGAGACCATGATGAGCGCGAAGAACGCCAGCCCTGCGACGATCTCCCAGACCATCTAGCCCTCTTTCCCGGTTGTCCCGGCGCCCGGTTGCCCGATCAGCGCCGCCGCCTCGGCCCGCGCCCAGGCGTCGGCCCGCTCGACCGCCGCCAGCGTCAGCGCCGCGTCGGCGACATGACCCCCCGAGGATACAGGGCGGGCCGGGTCGAGGTGGCGGTCGAGGACCGCGGCCACGGCGTCGACGATCCCGAGGAAGGGCAGCCGGCCTTCGCAGAAGGCGTCGACGGCGACCTCGTTGGCGGCGTTGAAGACGGCCGGGGCGGTCCCGGCGGCCTCGCCCGCCCGCCGGGCCAGCCGGACGGCGGGGAAGGTCACGTGGTCCACCGGTTCGAAGGTCCACGCCGTCGGCGCGGTCCAGTCGATCGGCCGCCCGACGTCGGGCAGGCGCTCGGGCCAGGAGAGGCCGTAGGCGATGGGCAGGCGCATGTCGGGCGGCGACGCCTGGGCCAGCGTCGAGCCGTCCCAGAACTCGGCCATCGAGTGGACCAGGGACTGGGGGTGGACGACGACCTCGATCCGGTCGTAGGGCACGCCGAACAGGAGGGCGGCCTCGATCAGCTCCAGGCCCTTGTTGACCAGCGTGGCCGAGTTGACCGTGACGACGCGGCCCATCGCCCAGGTCGGATGGGCCAGGGCGTCGGCCACCGTGACCTGGTCGAGGTCGGCGCGGCTCCGGCCGCGGAACGGGCCGCCGGACGCGGTCAGGACGAGGCGGCGGACCTCGCGCGGTTGGCCGCCGCGGAGGGCCTGGTGGATGGCGGAGTGCTCGGAGTCGACGGGCGTGAGCTGGCCGGGCTGCGCGGCGCTGGTCACGAGGCACTGGCCCGCGACCAGCGACTCCTTGTTGGCCAGGGCCAGGCGCGTGCCCGCGGCCAGCGCCGCCAGGGTCGGGCGCAGGCCCGCGTAGCCCGTGATGCCGTTGAGGACGACGTCGGCCTCCCGCCCGGCCAGGGTTTCCGCCGCGGTCGGCCCGGCCAGGATCTCGGTGCCCGTGACGCCGCGCGCGGCCAGGGCCTGTTCGAGGGTGGCGGCCGCGGCGTCGGTGGCCACGGCGACGGTGGCGGCGCCCGTGGCGGCGACCTGGTCGGCCAGGAGGTCCGGCTGCGCGCCGCCCGCGGCCAGCGCCGTGACGGTCAGGTCGCCGGGGTGCGTCCGGACGACATCGAGCGCTTGCACGCCGATGGACCCGGTCGAGCCCAGCAGAATGACGCGGCGGGGAACAGACTGAGTAGGCACAAGGACCAGTATGGCTCAGCGGTCCGCGTGCCGGGCTCCTCCGTCATCGCCCCGTGTCATCCCGGTCCCCTTGTCATCCCTAACCCGTTATCATCCCAAACCCCTTGCCGTCCCAAACCGTTGTCATCCCGACGAAAGTCGGGATCCTTGGCCCGGGTGGTCGACTGCCGGAGGAAAGATCCCGACTTTCGTCGGGATGACAGGGGGTTGGAGACGACAACGGTTTGGGGAGGACAGGGGGTTTGGGAGCATAGCGGCCGCTACTCGACGGCGCTCTTTCTCAGCATGTCGCTCAGGCGTTCGGCGGCGGCTACTACCGCGGGCGCGTGGAGGCGGCCGGGCTGGCGGGTCAGGCGCTCGATCGGGCCGGAGACCGACACGGCGGCGATGACCTTGCCGCCGGGGGAGCGGACGGGGGCGGAGATGGAGGCGACGCCGGGCTCGCGCTCGGCCACGGACTGGGCCCAGCCCTGGCGCCGCACGGTCGCCAGCGACGACGCGGAGAAGACGGACCGCTGGAGGCCGCGGGAGATGCGCTCGGGCTCGTCCCAGGCCAACAGCACCTGCGCGGCGGAGCCCGCGTTCATCGTGAACTGGGAGCCGACGGGGACCGTGTCGCGCAGGCCGCTGGGCCGTTCGGCGGCCGCCACGCAGATGCGGACGTCGCCCTGGCGGCGGAACAGTTGGGCCGACTCGCCCGTGATGTCGCGCAGCCGGATGAGGATCGGCCCGGCCGTCGCCAGCAACCGGTCTTCCCCGGCCGCCTGGGCCAGTTCGACGAGGCGGGGGCCGAGGACGAAGCAGCCGTTGAGGTCGCGGCCGACGAGGCGGTGGTATTCGAGGGCGACGGCCAGCCGGTGGGCGGTGGGGCGGGCGAGCCCCGTGGCCGTGACGAGCCCGGCCAGCGTCATCGGGCCATTTTCCAGCGCCGTGAGGACCAGGGCGGCCTTGTCCAGAACGCCGACTCCGGAGGTGATGTCCATATGCTGATACTAATATCTTGAAATGTGAGAGGGCAAGTGGCACGATAGCGCGCGGCCGGGCGGTCATTTTCGACCGTGGACGGGCCAACAGTACCGGACCGAGGGGGACCCATGGGGAGAACGCTGAGCCAGAAGATCTGGGACGACCACGTCGTCCGGCGGGCCGAGGGTGAGCCGGACCTGCTCTACATCGACCTCCAGCTCTGCCACGAGGTGACGAGCCCGCAGGCGTTCGACGGCCTCCGCCTGGCCGGACGGAAGGTCCGCCGCCCCGAGCTGACCCTGGCGACGGAGGACCACAACACGCCGACGCTCGACATCCTCGCGCCCATCGCCGACCCCGTCTCACGCCTCCAGGTCGAGACCCTACGCAAGAACGCGGCCGAGTTCGGCGTTCCGATCCACTCCCTGGGCGACCCCGACCAAGGCGTCGTCCACATCATCGGGCCGCAGCTCGGCGTGACGCAGCCCGGGATGACGATCGTCTGCGGCGACTCCCACACGGCGACCCACGGCGCGTTCGGCGCCCTCGCCTTCGGCATCGGGACGTCCGAGGTCGAGCACGTCCTGGCGACCCAGACCCTGCCGCAGAAGCCGCCCAAGACGTTCGCCGTCACCGTCAACGGCAGGCTGAAGGACGGCGTGACGGCGAAAGACCTGGTCCTGACGCTGATCGCCCGCGTCGGCACGGGCGGCGGCGCGGGCTACGTCGCGGAGTACCGCGGCGAGGCCATCGAGGCGCTGTCGATGGAGGGGCGGATGACGATCTGCAACATGTCGATCGAGTGGGGCGCCCGGGCCGGGCTGGTCGCGCCCGACGCGACGACGTTCGCCTACCTCGAGGGCCGGCCTCACGCGCCGAAAGGCGCCGACTGGGACGCCGCGGTCGCCTACTGGCAGACGTTGAAGTCCGATCCCGACGCCCACTGGGACAAGGAGATCGTCATCGACGCGGCCGACGTCACGCCGTTCGTGACGTGGGGCACGAACCCGGGCCAGGGTGTGGGGCTGGACGGCGCCGTGCCGGACCCCAACTCGTTCGCCGACCCGATCGACCGCGCGGCGGCCGAGCGGGCGTTGGCGTACATGGACTTGAAACCCGGGACGAAGATGAAGGACATCGCCGTCAACACGGTGTTCGTCGGCTCGTGCACGAACGGCCGGATCGAGGACCTGCGGCTGGCCGCGTCCGTCATCCAGGGGCGGAAGGTGGCCGACGGCATCCGGATGCTGGTCGTCCCCGGGTCGGCGCGCGTCCGGCTCCAGGCGGAGAAGGAGGGCCTCGACCAGGTCTTCCTCGCCGCCGGGGCGGAGTGGCGCAACGCGGGCTGTTCGATGTGCCTGGGCATGAACCCGGACATCATGCAGCCGGGCGACCGCGCCGCCTCGACCTCCAACCGCAACTTCGAAGGCCGCCAGGGCAAGGGCTCGCGCACGCACCTCGTGTCCCCGTCCGTCGCCGCCGCCACGGCCGTGGCCGGCCACCTGGCCGCCCCCGCCGACCTCTGACCCCACTCCCGGGAGGACCACCATGGACAAGTTCACCAGCCACACCGGCGTGGGCGTGCCGCTGCGCCGCTCGAACGTCGACACCGACCAGATCATCCCGGCCGTGTACCTCAAGCGCGTCACACGGACGGGCTTCGAGGACGGCCTGTTCTCCGCCTGGCGGCAGGACCCGGCGTTCATCCTCAACCAGCCCGCGTACGCCCGGGGCTCCGTCCTCGTGGCCGGCCCGGACTTCGGTACGGGCTCGTCCCGCGAGCACGCGGTCTGGGCGCTCCTGGACTTCGGCTTCCGGGTCGTGGTCTCCGCCCGCTTCGGCGACATCTTCAAGGGCAACGCGGCCAAGGCCGGGCTGCTGACGGCGCTGGTCGCGGAGGACGTGGTCGAGGCGCTGTGGGCGTACCTGGAGGCGGCGCCGGGCGCGGAACTGACCGTCTCCTTGGAGGACCGGACGATCCGGGCAGGCGAGGCCACGTACCCCTTCGAGATCGACGACTACACCCGCGTCCGGCTGCTCAACGGCCTGGACGACATCTCCCTGACGCTGCAACACGAGGCCGACATCGTCGCCTACGAACAGCGCCGCCCGAGCTGGAAGCCCGTCACGCGGTAGGCCGCGGCCCTACCAATCCCTGCCGTAGCCGTCGCCCATGGGTCTGGCCGGGTCCCAGATGTCGGGCGCGTCGTAGAACTTCTGGTAGTACTCGCGGTTGTAGCGCAGGGTGTGGCCGTCGGCGTGCATGCGGTCCATGATGACGGCGTCCACATCCTGTTTGACCGCCGTGAACGAGCTGGCCCCGACGGACGCGAACAGCCGGAAACCGAGGTTGTAGTAGTACCAGAACTCCGGCCCGGTCTGCTTGACGTCGTCGCCGTCGAGCCGGGCGCCGAACGGGTACACCAGGATGTCCGTCGGCCCGACCAACGGCGCCACCTCCGCCTGCCAGCGGTCGGCGTCCCGCGTGACCTGGTCGTAGGAACTGGTGGCCAGGTTGATGTGGCCCCACGTGTGGGAGGCGAAGTACCAGCCCTCCTCCTTGAGCTTGGCGATGATCGGCGTGACGGCGGCGATGGCGGCCGAGCGCTCGGGTTCGGCCGTGGCCGCGTCCGTCCGGTAGCCGAGGACGCCCTCGTACCCCGTCAGGCACAACATCCCTTTCGCCCCGCCGACCGAGAAGTCCGGATGCTCGCGCACGAACTGGTCGAGGATCGTGACGGAGTCGAGGTCCTGGCTCATGACGGGGTTCCCCGCCGGGTCCGTGCCCTCCGCCCAGATCTCGCCGTCGGCGCCCAGGACGAGCCGGGACATGAAGCCGTTGCCCCGCATGTAGGCGTAGTAGTTGATGTCGTCGAAGCTCAACACGATCGGCTTCTTGCCCTCGGGGACCTGGACCGCCTGTCGCCGCATCCAGCCGTCCGTGTCCGCCCAGACGTCGTTCAGGTTGACCAGGACATAGCCCTTGTCGTAGAGGTTCTGGAGGATCTTGCGGAACTCGGAGACCGTGACCATGTAGTCGTCGTAGCCCGCCTCCTGCGAGTCGCCGTCGAACGCCAGCTCGGGGTAGGCGATGGCGGCGTGGAAGAACAGGTGTTCCACCGTGCCGTCGTACGTCACGAGCGGCGCGGGCTCGGGCGTGGGGCTGGGGGATGGCGTCGGGGTCGGGCTGGGAGTGGGGGAGGGGGTCGGCGTCGCGGTGGTTGCGGTCACGCGGGGGCTGGGCGAGGCGCCCTGGTCCGGCGCCTGCGCGCACGCGGCCAGGGCCAGGCTCGCTGCCAGCCCAAGAGCCAGAGTCCGGCGGGGGGTCACGGTATCTCCCTTCTGCGACAACAACTATAGGCCGAGGCCCAGGCCGAGGTGTCTGATGCCGCGGCCTTGGCGAGGAACGAGCGAGGCCATGGGGTCGGGCACGCTGGCTACGGAGCGAGGAACGAGCGAGGCCATGGGGTCGGGCACGCTGGCTACGGAGCGAGGAACGAGCGACAGCCAGCGGGCCTGACACCGTGGCCGGCAGCTGAGTCAGCGGCGGCGGCTGGGTCAGTGGGTGATTCAGCGGCGGCGGC
>JAISTC010000212.1 GCA_031272805.1 Propionibacteriaceae bacterium | reverse complement strand
GCGCCGCCACCCCGCCGACCTGGCCCCTGGCCATCGCCGCCACCTGCGAGGGCCCCCTGACCCCCGAGGTCCGAGCCAAGTACAGCGCAGTCCGCGACCTGACCTGGAACAGGCCGTAGGCCGAGGTATCAGCGAGGCCGAGCTATCAGCGAGGCCGAGGTGTCAGGCGCCGCCGCCCTGGCGAGGAACGAGCCCAGGCGGCGGCACCTGATACCGCGGCCGACCCCACACACAACTCCCACCGGCGTGACCTGCCTCAACCCGTTCACGTGAGCACGGTCAGGTCGGCCAGTGTGGGGCAGCCGACGCGCAGGCCTGCCATCAGGCAGGCCGCCAAACCCGGCGTCACGCTCCGGACCTCCGGGCGGGGCGCCTCCGCGTCACCCGCCTGCCCGAACAAGGCCCAGGCGTTCGGGCCCGGCGCCGTCGTGAAACGCGACTCGTACCGGACTCCCGCAAAGCCGGCGCCACGCCACGCCTCGGCCCAACGCCGCGACACGGCGTAGCCCTCGAACGGCGCGGCGGCGAGCTCCCGCGTTACGCCGAAGCGGACGGCCCGCCGGTCGCCGCAGTTGGCGCACCGCTTGGTTGTGGGCACGGCGAGCGTCGTGACGGCCACGGCTACGGCCGTGTCCCAGGGCACCGCCCGCCCGGGCGTGACCCGGCCGCGCAGCTTTTCCCGCAGCGCCGTCTCGATGTCATCGGCCGCATACCACGTACCCAGGGGCGGGTCGAGGTTGAAGCGCCCGCCCGGCCCCGACGTGAACCACCACTCCCCCCGCGTGACGTTGTGCGCCCGCGCCACGACGGCCCCGGCGGGCAACGTCGCGTCGGGGAAACCCGCGAGGTCGAGCCCAGGGTCCGGGGGGAGTTGGGCGCCCGGCATCACGCGGCCCACCAGGCGGCGTCGGCCTCGGCCGCCGCGACGACCCGGCCAACCTCGCCCGCGCGGAGGCGTTGGGCGAAGGTCACGCCGTCCTCGCGCACCGCGTTGAGCCAGATGGCCCAGGCCCAGGGGTCAGAACTCCCCCGCTCCAGCGCCGTGAGGACCTTCTTGAGGCCGGGCAGCGGGCGGCGGAGCGGGCCGAACTGGAAGGCCGGGTACACCAGCTTGCCGTCCGCCGTCCGCAGCCGCAGCAGCGTCCGGGCCGCCGCGCGCTCGCTCAGGGTCTGGCGGCTGACGCCGAGCCACGCTTGAAGCCCCGCCGTCGTGTAGACCGGGCCGACGGCGTCGCCGATGTCGTGGCTGTCCACGGCGGCCAAGGCGGCGGTCAGTTGCTGCAGCGCGTCGTCCAGCCGCTCGTCCGGCAAGGCCGAGAGCTGCCGGTCGAGCGTAGCCAGGGCCCGGTCAACCCGCTCGCGCCGCGCTTCCAGAACCGCCATCACACCCTCCCGTGTCAAGGTTGTCAAGGATTACGCTACCGATCCTCCAACAACCCGGTCAAGGACACCCGCCCCTGAACGCCACGTCGACGGACCGGTCACGTTGCGACGCCGCCGCGCTGATGCCGCTGATTACCTCAACGTGACGCTGGAGATGGCGCAGAAGGTCGGTATTGCCATGATCCTTGGTTGCGTCTCCTCGGGCTCCCACAAGGGGAGCCCTCGTCAACGCGGGGCGGACCAACCACGTGACCGCCGAAGTCCCTCGCTACCACAGGGATCCGAACGCGGCCACGATCTGGGCGATGAAGTTCAGAATCATGGTGATGATGCTCTGAATGATCTCCTCCATCGACGTCGGCGGCACGGGCTCGGGGTAGGTGACGGTCACAGTCGGACCGGACTCCCCCGGCCAATCCGTCTTCGAGTTCCGCAGCGGCGAACTGTCCTCGTAACTAATGTAGGAGATGCGCCACACCCCCGGCCGGTCCCCGTCCGTCACGTTCCACACAACCTGCCACGTCGTCCCCTCCACACGCTTCGCATACAACATGTGGCCATCACCGGACTCGGGCCCCGACACACAGAACAAGACCGAGCCCACACCCGTCGCATCCGTGATGTCGAACGTGAAAGTCACCGTCTCACCAGGCTCAGCCGTCGGCCCATCACTAATCTCCACCCGCAGATTCGTCAAGACCGGCGGATCCATGTCCGCCACCGCCGCGGCCGGTCTTGCGAACGCACAGACGATGCTGACGACGGCCAGAACAAGCAGGCTCGGGACTGTGATCGAACGGGTTCTCATCGTTGCACCCCATATCAACTGTTGAACCGGTCGGCACACTGTGGCACACACGAGTGCCCCAACGCAAGACCCCTATAAGCGGTCCATTCGTGACGGCTAAGTGACCAAGGCCGAGAAACAACCGCCCAACGCGCGACCGGCATGTGCGCGTACGCCTCCAACCTATCATCCGAATGGCCGATAGTGGACGTGACAAGGGAGGATAGATTCCCTTCAGGTGGTATGGGGGCAACTCAACCCCGCCCGCCTCAGCGGCGAATGCCCCGGCCCAGCGGGATGGGTGCAGCACTGTAAACCGTTGAAACGCAGCAGAGCTAACCGTTGAAACGCAGGGCATGGCGGGGGGGATGGCCCCTGACGCCGCGTTCTCCTGTCGCCCCATTCCCCTGTCATCCCGGTTCCCCTGTCATCCCGGCGAAAGCCGGGATCTTTCCCTGGTGGTCGACTTCCCCGGCTCCAAGATCCCGGCTTTCGCCGGGATGACAAGGGGTTTAGGACGACAAGGG
>JAISTC010000238.1 GCA_031272805.1 Propionibacteriaceae bacterium | reverse complement strand
GTCGCCACGCGCAGCAAGTCGCCGAAATTGGCATTGGCCGGGTCATGCCACATCGTTGTCTGAACCTCGATGTACGCGTCGATGCCGTGTACGGCGGCCAGTTGGTTGGGGGTCCAGGTGGGGTCGTCGGGGACGCGGGCGGGCCAACTGGGCGTGGGGCTGGGCTCGGCCGTGACCTCGACGGCGGACGGCGTCACGACGGCGCTGGTCTGCGGCGCGACGCTCGGGCTGGGCGAGGGCGAGCCGCCGCCGGAGGGAGAGCACGCGGCCAGGGTGACGGCCAACGCGGCGGCCCAAAGGGCCGCCAGGGCGCGGGGACGGAACGCAACGGACATGGGTCCTCCTAGGGGACACGTTGGGCGACAGCGCTGCCGCGGCCGGTGGCTTGTTGCCAGCCGGGCAGGATGACGGGGTGGTAGCGGAGGCCGCAACTGGCCGTGATGACGTCGCCCTCGACGATGACGGAGGCGCCGTCGCAGCCGTGGGCGAACATGTAGTCGACCGCCGCCCAGTAGGCGGCGGAGAAGTTGAGGCTGACGGCGCCCGTGGCGTCGTTGAGGTCGATCTGCTGGCCTGCCACGCGCGCCGCCTCGCGCGCGATGTCGTCGGCCCGTTGCAGGGCGTGGAGCCGGCCGGAGCCGTCGATGACGAGGCCGACGATGGCGACGAACGCGATGGCCACGATGACCGCGTACAGCGACGTCGAACCCCGGTCCCGCCGGCCGCGCGCCCTCATGACCGCTCCCGGTACGTGTCGAGCGGCGACGCGGCGGTCACGGTCACCGTCAGCGTGCCGGGCACCCCCGGCAGGCTGAGGTCGGCCACGGCGACGGCGCAGGTCAGCGTGACAGTGACCTCGGCTGCCTGGCCGACCGGGCGGGCGAACTGGGACGTGTCGACCGCGACGGCCGGGTCGCAGGCCAGGTGGTGGTTGCGCAGCGCGGCCTCGGCGGCGGTGGCCGCGTCGGCCCACGCCGCCCCCGCCGTCCGGGCCAGCGAGGCGGCCCGCGCCGCGTCCCAGGCGGCCTGGTTGACCGTGTCCCGCGCCAGCGCGACCCGGCCCGCCACGATCATCAGCGCGAGAAACAGAAGCAGCGCCGGGACCACGATGGCGGCCTCCAGCGTCGTCGAGCCGGCGTCCCGGCGGCCGGCCGAACGCCCATCCCAGGGTTCCCAGCCCGCGTGCCCGGCCATCACGTCCGCCTCTCCACAGGCAGCCGCGCGGTCTCCGCGATGTGCGGCGTCCAGCCCGGCACGAGCGACAGGCCGTCGGCGACGACCGTGACCTCGACCTCGTTCCAGCCCCGCGTGGCGATGACGCCGGAGTCCGTGACGATGCCGTGGGCGGCCCGGCGCATGAAGCTCAAGGCCGTGTCGGCGGCGATGTAGCTGGAGCCGTCCACGACCGCCCCGGCCCGCGCGCCTTCCTCCGCCGCCGCCAGGCAGACCGCCCGCGCGTGGTACCACAGCCCCGCCTGGACGGCGGCGCAGAGCAGCAGCAGAGTGGCGGGGAACAGGATGACGGTCTCCAGCGTCGTGGAGCCCGCGTCACGCGGCCCCTTGAGCAGAGCGGGAGGGCGCATCGCTACGGCCCCGTCGGGATGGCGGCGCCGTAGTTGTTGATGGCGACGACGATGATGCCGCCGATGATGACGGCGGCGGCGCAGACGATGGCCGCGATGATGACGTATTCCAGCGTCGTCGCGCCATCGTCCTCGCGCAGCTTCGGTTGCAACCTGAGGCGGTACCAGTCGGCCAGGCGATCGAACCAGTAGGACATGAGCGGTTCCTTTCGTGGGTGGTGGGCGGATCAGAGGGTGAGGAAGCGGAGGACGGCGGGGGCGCCGACGAGGGCCATGAAGACGACGGCGAGGAGCGCGGTCACGGCCGAGATGCGCTCGCCGACCTTGCCCGCCTCGGCGATGCCCTGGGCCAGCCGGGTCTGGCGCATGGCGGCGGCCCGCGCGCGCAGCGTCTGGTCGATGGCTCCGCCCTCCTCGCCCGACAGCCGCATGACCGCGGCGAAGTCCGTCAGGTCGGCCAGCCCGATGCGCTCGCCCAGGCGCTCGAGGGCGTCCCAGGGCGACTGGCCGGTCAGGCGGGAGCGGCGCAGCTCCTCGGCCAGCCGCTCGAACATCCACGAGTCGCCGCCGGCCGCCGCGATCTCCATCGCCTGGCGGGTCCCGGCGCCGGAGTGGTGCTCCATCGCCACGAGGTCGACGTACGCGCCGAACGCGAAGCTGAACTCGTCTCGCCGCGCGGCGGCCTGGGCCTTGACCTCGAGCGCGGGCAGGTAGCTGAGGAGCAGCCCGAGGCCGAGCGACGCCACGACCGGCACGACGACCGGCGGCCTCAGCCCGAGCGCGTAGAGCGCGGCCGTCACGATCGTGACGAGCCCGGCGCCGAGCGCGCCGAGGACCGCGCGGCGGGCCAGATAGCGGTGGGGCGGGATCGTCAACAGGTCGAGGTCGACGGTCGGCAGGGCCGTCGTGGGGACGTGGCGCAGCGCCCGCCGCCCCAGCCGGTCGAGCAGGTCGCCGCCCGCGGCGGTGGGCAGCAGGCGGGCGGGCCCGGCGGCCAGCGCGTCGAGGAACGCGCCGAGGTGGGGCCGGTTCGGGACCAGCCACGCCACGATCAGCGCCAACCCGGCGCCGAACAGCACCCCGGCCAGCAGGGACCATTGCAGCAGCGACGTCACGAGCGGGGTCACGCGGCCACCTCCTGCGCCGGCCGGTCGGCGGCCGCCGGGGAGGGCGAGCTCGGGCGGAGCCGGTCCGGGGCGTCGGCGCCGGGCTGACGCCGGGGGGAAGCCCCCACCAGGAAGCGCGGCGGCCGCGGGGTCCGGCCCATGCGCTTGAGCTGGACGAGGATCGCCACGTACACCGCCAACACCAAAGTCAAGATCAGTTGCCCGAGCGGTTGGCGGTAGGGGGCGATGTAGGAGCCGGAGGCGGCCAGCGCGCCCAGCATGGCGAGCGTGATGAGCGTCACGCCGCGGGCCGTCGTGCGGTGGGACGCCCGGTCGGCGTCGATCCGCTGGCGGGCCCGGACCTCGGCGGAGACCGACTCGGCCAGGTCCGTCAGGACCCGCGCCAGCCCGCCGCCGCGCCGGGTCGCGCCCATCCGCAGCGACGCCACGATCAGGTCGCCCGTCGGGTCGTCGAGGTCGGCGGCCAGCGCGGTCAGCGCCTGCGCCGTCGGCACGCGCGCCGACAGCCGCCCGACCAGCCGCGCCACCTCCGGCCGGATCGGCTCGGCGGTCGACTTGAGCGATACCTGGATCGCCTGCTCCAGGCTCATCCCGGCCACGAGCACGCCCGCCAGCGTCCGCGTCCACTCCTCCATCGCCTTCAGCCGCGCTAGCTGGCGCGGCTCGTCGCCGGGGCCGAGCAGCCAGGGGATGCCGAGGAGGGCGGCGGGAAACAGGACGATGGCGATGACCCAGCCCCAGAGCAGCGCGACGACGAGCCCCGCCCCCAGCCCGGCGACCAGGAGGACCTGGTTGCGGCGGCTCAGCCGCCGCCACGCCCGGACCGGGTCGAGCCGCGACGTCGGCCGCCCCGCCGCCACCGGCACGCGCGTGACCCCGAGGATGACGGCCAGCCAGCCGAACCCCCCGAGCGCCACCGCGACCAGCGCCGCCACCTCAAGACTCACGGCCTCCCCCGCCCGTCATAACCCCGCCTCCCGCTGAGACTGCGCGGCGTCCAGGTTGAACGCCGGCAGGTCGAAGCCGAAACCGCCGAGCGACCGCAGGTCGTCGGGCAGGTGGGCGGCCCGCGCCGGCCCGACGGACCCGGGCCGCCGGGTGAACACGTCCGTGAACTGCAGCCCGTCGGCCGTGTACCCGACCGCCACGATCTCCGTCACGACCCGCGACCGCCGCCCGCCGACCGTCTCGGCCGCCACGTACACCACGAGCTTGACCGAGGACCCGAGCGCCCGCAGCGCGTAGGCCTCCGTCACGCCCGTCTCCAGCGCGCACGTCACGAGCTTGTCGATCGCCCCCCGGGCCGACTGGGCGTGGGTCGTCGACAGCGAGCCCGTCCCGGACTGCATGGCCTTGATCATCGGGATGATCTCGCGCCCCCGGACCTCGCCCACGATCTGGCGGCTGAGCGACTGCCGGAAGGACGCGAACAGCGCCTCGTCCAGCCCGAACGTCCCGGCCCGGCCCGCCTGGCCCGGGTCACCGTGACCCTGCCGCTCCTCCCACGCCCGGACCAGGTGGTGTTGCGCCGTGTCCTCGTGCAGCAGCAATTCGTAGTCGGTCTCGAATGTCCCGATCGGCTCGTCCGGGTCCAGCTCGGCGCAGAGCGCCCGCAGCAGCGTCGTCTTGCCCGCCCCCATCTCGCCCGCCACGACCAGCGACAGCTTGGCCCGCACGGCCGCCGCCAGGAACGTCGCCATGACCGGCGTCACGGTCCCGAGGGTCACGAGGTCCGCCAGCGTGACGTGGCGGTGGCGGTGGAGCCGGATGGTGGCGTAGGGCCGCGCCGTCACCCACGCCTGGGCGGAGAGCCGCGCGCCGCCCGCCAGGTTGAGGTCGAGGTTGGGCTGGGCCGGGCTGAAGGCCCGCGGCGGGTCGGCCCGGCTGGCGATGAAGGCCAGGAAGTCGACCAGCTCCTGGTCCGTGTCGGCCACGGGCGGCCCCGCCTGGGGCGGCCGGCCGAAGCGCGTCACCCACGTCGGGTCCGAGCCCGTGATGTAGATGTCCTCGATCGCCGGGTCGTCGACCAGCGGCTGGATGCGGCCGAGGCCGAACAGCATGTCGAGCGTGGCCGCCGTCATGGCCGCCTCCGTGGCCGCGTCCCAGGCCGGCCCGCCCGCCCGGAGCTGCGCCGCCGTCCGCTCGTCCAGGAGGTCCGCCACGATGGCCCGGCCCGCGTCGCGCCGCCCGGCCTCGTCCAGCTCGGCCGCCCCGGGCCACGTCGCCAGCCGCTGCGCCGCCGCCTCCCGCAGCTCCGCCACCACGCCCCAGTCGACGGCGCCGCCAGCCGCCCGGCGGCTCCCCGGGCCGGTGGCATGGACCAGGCCGGCCGCGGGGAGCCAGGCGGCCGCCGCCTCAGCCACCGAGGGGCTGGCTGAGGCGGCGGTAGCATCGGGAACGGGGGTGGGGTCGGCGGTGGGGTCGGCGGCGGCTGCCGGGACGGCGCGCCGGGCGACGGGCGTGGCGGCGGGCGCAGCGGCGGGGGCCGCCGCAGTCCCGCTCAACCACGCCGCCACGGGCGACAGCGGCTCCGGGTCGGCCGGCTGCGCGAACCACGGCAGCCCGTCGAGGGAATCGCCGTCCGCCGCCACCGCCACGGTCACGGTGACGGGCGCGGGCGGCAGCGGCGCGGGGGAGGTAGTCCGGGCGAACGCCGGCACATGGCGCGGGGTGGCCACGGCCGGGCGGGGGATCGCGCCGAAGACCGGTTCCGGCGGGGCGGCGGCGTCGGCCGGGGGCAGCTCGGCCCAGTCGGGCGCCCGGGTATCCGGCTGGCCGGGCAGGGCCGACCACTGGCGGACCGCCGCCGGTCCCGCGTCGGCGCCATACGTCCAGACGAGCTGGCCGGTCCCGTGGCTCATACCGCGACCACCTCCCGCGCCGCCACCTGCTCCGCCAGGCCCTTGGCCTCCGACCGCAGGGCCCGCGCCAGCGGCGAGCGCCGCCACCGGCGTGACGCCGTTCCCTCCGCGAACGGCCGGGCCCCCGCCGCGTCGAACGGGAACTCCGCCAGCACGGGCAGCTTGAGGTAACGGCCGACCTCGCGGGCCGGATACGGCCGCCCACCCCCGACCACGGCGAGGCCGGCCGCTACCCCGTTCTCCACCCCCATCTCTGCCAGCCACGGCGCCCACACCCGCGCCGTGGCGACCGCCGGCAGCGTCGAGCGGGTCACGAGGAGCGCCAGCGACGCCCGCGTCACGGCGGGCAGGGGGCACGCTTCCAGCCCGAGCCGCCCGGCGTCGAGGAGGACATCGACGCCGGCGGCGGCCAGGCCGTGCAGCGCGTCGAGCAGCGGCTCCCACGTCCCCGCCATGGCCGCGGCCTGGCGGTGGGAGCGGACGGCGGGGATGAGCGACGCCTGACTGTCCGCGCCGAACGGCACGGCCGCCGCCAGGACGGCGTCGGCGAGGCGGCCCTGCTGGTGGGCGATGGCGAGGTCGATGACGGATTGCTGGGGGACCTGGCGGCCCTGGAGGTAGCCGGGCAGGACGCCGGACGCGCCCGTCGGGTCCGCCTCGACCAGGACCACGGGCCGGGGCCACGCCAACGCCAGCCCGACGCCCAGCGTCGTCACGCCGGGCGAACCGCCGGCCGAACAGAGCGTCAGCACTCCCATCGTGACCCCTACTCCGCGTCCCAATACGCCGCCACCCGGCCCGTCGCCACCAGCGCCGCGACCGCCGCCGCGTCCGACTTGGGCACGGTGACATCGAGGACGGTCAGGTTCTGCTCGGGGTACTCCGTGATCGCCACGACGATGGCGGCGATCTCGGTCGGCTCGGTGGCGAGGGCCGTGTCCTCGTTGGCCCGCGGGGTCGAGACGAGGGTGATCGGCTGGCCGTGGCGCGGCGGGGTGGCGGGGCGCTGGGAGGCGGTCAGCGCGACGCCGACGATGGCCTGGCCCGCAGCGGGGAGGAGGTCGGCCGTGACGGCTTCGGGGGCCACGATGACGCCGGCCGGGATGTCGGCGGCGGCCCGCTGGCCGACGAGGCCGTCGAGGCCGGCCGCGGGGACAGTGTGGAGCAGCGGGTCGGGCCGGATCTCGACCGTCGTCAGGTCGGCCTGGGCGATGACCGTGCCGCGCGGGATCGGGTTGAGCGCGGCCACGACCTGGACCGTGTCCTTGACGAGGCCGACGACGTACCAGGCGACGAGCGCGGAGACGACGATGAGGAGGACGCCGAGCGCTACCAGCAGGGGCCGGCGGCGCAGCTTCGGCGGCGGCGCCAAGGCGGCGGCCGGGTCGGCGGAACGCTGGGCGGACATCCCGGGCCCCTTTCGACGGACGGCAAACAGCGCTGCCGCCACGTCGGTGGGCCCAAGGCCCCACTGGGGGTGGAGATCGCAGAGGGGATCGGGGAGACCACTGACCGGGAGACCATAACCCATGACCTGTGACCTGGACCACCCCCTGGGACCCCCTGGGAACGCCCCGGCCGGACGGCGCCCCCAGCCAACCAAGTGCCTCTGGCCCGGCCTCTTGCCCATTTCAGGGCGTGTCGACACGGCCCCCAAGATCGCACGAACGTGCAGAAGGTGCTGTCGGATGAGCAGACGTTTTTCGGCGTGTCGCAGCGTCTTCCGGGCCATCCCCTTCCCTGTCATCCGGCGCCGCCTTCCCCCGTCATCCTGCGCGGAGGCGGCGCGGGCCGAGGAACGAGGCCTCCCGCCGCCGGAGTCGCAGGATCTGCCTGTCGCGTGGTCGTCTCGGTGGCGGGTAGATCCTGCGACTCCGGCGCTGGCGCGCCTCCGCGCAGGATGACGTCCCTCCGCGCAGGATGACGTTCGTCCGCGCAGGATGACGTTCCTCGCGCCGGGGTCACCTGGCCCAGGTAGGCTCACGTCCATGGAATTGCGCGTTGCCGATCATCCCCTCATCTCCCACAAGCTGACCCTCCTGCGGTCCAAGGACACGGACTCGCCGTCGTTCCGGCGGCTGGTCGAAGAGCTGGTCATGCTGCTGTCCTACGAGGCCACGCGCGAGGTGCGCGTCGAGCCGCGCGACATCGTGACGCCCGTCGCGCCGATGACCGGGGTGGCGCTGACCAAGCCATATCCCCTCGTCGTGCCCATCCTGCGGGCCGGGCTGGGGATGCTCGAGGGCATGACCCGGCTGATGCCGGCGGCCGAGGTCGGCTTCGTCGGCATGGTCCGCGACGAGGTCACGCTGGAGCCGTTCACGTACGCCGAGCGGCTGCCCAAGGACCTGTCCGGCCGCCAGTGCTACGTCCTCGACCCGATGCTGGCCACGGGCGGCTCGCTCGGCGGGACCGTCCAGTTCCTGGTCGACCGCGGCGCCAACCACATCACGGCCATCTGCCTGCTGGCCGCGCCCGAGGGCATCAAGCACGTGGACGAGCTGACCGAGAACCTGGGCGTGCCGTTCAAGCTGGTGGTCGCGGCCGTGGACGAGCGCCTGAACGACCACGGCTACATCGTGCCGGGCCTGGGCGACGCCGGCGACCGCCTGTACGGCCTGGCGGAGTAGGCCGGGGACTCGTTCCGCTACGCCCGGGCCAAGGCGGCGGCGAAGAAGTCTTCGACCCGTGCCTGGAACGACGGGTCCAGCTCGTTGGCCCGGCGGCGGTTGATCTTGGCCCAGAAGGCGTCCTTCTCGCGGCGCGAGAAGCTGGCGCCGCGCTGGCGCTCCAACAGCGCCGGGATCTCGCGCTGGTAGGCGACGGCGCGCTCGGAGCAGACGAGGTTGACGTGGTCGTCCTGGCCCGGCTCGTCGCGCCAGACGAACTGCGCCCGCGGGTTGCGGACCTGGCCGCGCTGGGCGAACAGGCTCGTCTTGGCCGTCACGATCGTGTCGTTGGCGCCCTGCACGACCAGGACCGGCGTGGACCCGGCGTTGACCCCGGCCACCGCCGTCGTGTTGAACTTGCCCGCCCGCCGCCACGTCTCCAGCCAGAAGTACGGGTACTCGACCAGGGCGAAGGCGCCCATCTTGGCCCGCTGCGTGTCGTTCGTCAGCTGGGTCGGGTTGTTGTACGCGCCGATCGCCACGGCGCCCGCGATGTCCGAGCGCCGCTTCAGGATCGACGCGGTGGCGTAGCCGCCCGAGCTGTGGCCGTACAGCAGGACCGGCAGGCGGGCGAACTGGGGCTGCCGCCGCGCCCACGTCAGCGCCGCGTCGAGGTCGATGGCCGACTGGGCGGCGCTGCACGTGCCGTCGCCGTCCGAGCTGTAGCAGCCCGTGCCGTCGAACGACAGGACCTGGTAGCCGCGGCCGGCCAGCCAGTCGATGACGGGCAACATCTGTTCCAACGGGTTGCCCATCCGCGTCATGATGACGACGAGCGCCGGGCCGTCCTCGGGGCCGAACAGGAAGCCGCGGAGCTGGTTGCCGCGGCAGTCGAAGCTGACCGCCTCCCGGCCGAGCTCCGGGTAGTCGGCGAAGCGCGACGTGATCGTGTGCGACAGGTCCGTGTCGCAGCGGCCGAAGGCCTTGTCGAAACCGCTCTTGCACATGAGCCAGGAGACGATGGAGAAGACGACGAAGATGACGGCGATGATCTCGACGGCGTAAAGGAGGATGTGCATCCGGTAGCGCTCCTCGGTGGGTGACGGATGGGCTGGCAGAGGTGGCCGCCTCTCATTCTCACCTAGCCCTGCGGGGATTGGGTTAAGAAGGCGTCAAGAGTTGGGGCGGCCGGTGTCGGATTTGCCACATCCCCGCCCCGGAGGGGTCACGTGGGCCGTCACGGTGGGCGTCACGTTGATCGTCACGGTCGTGACGCGTCACGCCCGTGGCCGCGCGCCGTCACGCCGCCAGGGCGACTTCCAGGAACTCCTGGAGCGACAGGAAGAACCGGCGGCCGTCGGTCGTCGGCGCGACGGCCGGGTCGACGTTGTGCTCCGGGTGCGGCATGAGGCCTACGACGTTGCCGCGGTCGTTCGTGACGCCGGCGATGTCGTGGGTGGAGCCGTTCGGGTTGCCGACGTAGCGGAAGACGATCCGGTCCTCGTCCTCCAGCCGCCGGATCGTGTCGGGCGCGGCCGTGAAGTTGCCCTCGCCGTTCTTGAGGACGATCTCGATCTCCTCGCCGCGCGTGAACTGGCTGGTCCAGACCGTGTCGGTCGTGCCGACGACGAGTTTCTGGCTAAGACAGGTGAAGGTCCGCGAGGCGTTGCGGATGAGCGCGCCGGGCAGGAGGTGGGCCTCGCAGAGGACCTGGAAGCCATTGCAGATGCCGAGGACCGGGAGGCCGAGCTGGGAGAGCCGGACGATCTCCGTCATGACCGGCGAGAAGCGGGCGATGGCGCCGCAGCGCAGGTAGTCGCCGTAGGAGAAGCCGCCGGGCAGGATGACGGCGTCGACGTCCGCCACGTTGTCCGACGCGTGCCACAGCGGTACGGCCACCCCGCCCATCAGCCGGACGGCCCGGGCCGCGTCGACATCGTCCAGGGTGCCGGGGAAGGTCACGACGCCGATCCGCATGATCAGCCCTCCTGGGTGTCGGCGGTCACGCTGGGCGCCGGCCCGGCGTCGGGTGCCGGGAGGGGCGCGTCGGCGCTGTCGCCGGACAGGTGGGCCACGGCCTGGGCCGTGGCCTGGAGCGCCTGGAGCGCGTTGGCCAGCTCGCTGGAGAGCGACGACAAGGCCGAGCCGTCGAGCGCGGCCGTGGCCGGGAAGGCGGACGCGGGCGCGGGGGCGGCCTGGACGGCGGCGGGCTGGAACGGCGGCAGGTCGGCTGCGGGCTCGGGGGGCACGGCGGGCGCTACCGGCGCCGCCCCCGTCACGCTGGGGGCCGGGGCAGCGGGGCCGACGGCCCCGGCGGGACCGGCGATGCCGGCGGGAGCGGCGGCCGGAGAGACCGGCACCCCGGCAGCGGGGGCCGCGCCGAGCGTGACCCCCGGGGCCGGCGCGGGGGCCGGCGCCGCCAGGACCCGCGGCTTCTCGCCGGGCCGTTCCGCCGTGACGGCGAAGTTCTCGATGACGGTATTGGCCAGGAGGGCCTCGGCGAAGGCGTGGATCTCGGCCTCGACCTCGGGGCCCTCCGGCTTGGCCGTCTCGATCTCGAAGCGCTTGCCCTGGCGCACGGAGTAGCCCTCGTAGCCCATCCGGGCGATGGCGGACGTGACGGCCTTGCCCTGCGGGTCGAGGATCTCCGGCTTGGGCATGACGTCGACGACGTAGCGGGACTTGACCTGGTACTTGCTTGCCGCCTCGTGCAGCAGCGACGCGGCGGTCGGCGCCTTGGGCGGCGTGAACTGGCGGCTGGTCAGGCGCGAGTAGGCCTCGAGGTAGCGGTCGCGGGTCGCCTGGACGACGACGCGGGGGAGCGCCGGGGCGGGCGTGTCGGAGTTCTTGTCCCAGCCGGAGTCGTAGGCCAGCCAGTCGCGCACGTACTGCTTGTCGAAGCTCGGGATCTGCGAGCCGGGCGTCCACTGGGCGGCGTCCCAGAACCGGGACGAGTCCGGCGTCAGGACCTCGTCCGCCAGCACGATCGTGCCGTCCGGGCGGCGGCCGAACTCGAACTTCGTATCGGCCAGGATGATGCCCCGCTCGGCGGCCAGGCGGGCGCCGCGGGCGAACAGGTGGAGGGTGAGGTCCCGCAGTTGCTCGGCGATGTCGGCGCCGACCATCCCGACCAGCGTGGCGAAGTCGATGTTCTCGTCGTGCTCGCCCATCGGGGCCTTGCGCGCCGGGGTGAAGATCGGCTCGGGCAGCCGGTCGGCGTGCTGCAGCCCGGGCGGCAGCGGCATCCCGGCGATCGTCCCGTTGACCTGGTACTCCGCCCAGCCCGACCCCGTGATGTAGCCGCGCGCGACGCATTCGACCGGGATCATCTCGAGGCGCTCGGCCACGATGGCCCGGCCCTGGACGTCGACGGGCACATCGGTCGAGATGAGGTGGTTCGGCACGATGTCCCTGAGCTGCTCCGACCACCAGACGGAGAGCTGCGTCAGGATCGCGCCCTTGTCCGGGATCGGGGTCTCCAGGACCTGGTCGAAGGCGGAGATGGCATCAGTGGCCACGATGAGGACCTGGTTGGGATCGTCCAGGGCGTAGAGACGGCGCACCTTGCCCGCATGGATCAGCGGCAGTGAAGCGGTTGAGATCACGGGCCCCAGCATAGTAGCGACGGCTGATCTGTCAGGTTGAGAGGCGGAGGTGTCGGGTCCCGCGGCCCTGGCGAGGAACGAGCCCGGGCGGCGGGTCCTGACACCTCCGCCGTTGAGGTCAAGCGATGGTCACACCGCGGTCAGCGTCAACACCTTTCCCACCTTGACCTCGCGCACGCGCAGCGTGATCTTCTTGGTCCCGGCGGTCAACGTGATCTTGCCGGTGCGGGCCTTGCCCGTGCCCGGGTCGGCCACGACGGTCAGGACATCGCCCGAGACGCCCGTCGGGTTGACGACGTGGACCCACTCGGCCTGGGAGACGGCCACCCAGCCGGGCTGGTTGGTCGTCACGGTGTACTGGACTTGGCCGCCCTCGTTGACGACCTTGATCCTCTTCTTGGGTTCGACCGTCAGCGTCGGCTTCTCGGCCTTGATGGCCGTGGCCTGGGTGACCACGACGGCTTGGCTGGCGCTGCCGGCCGTGACCGTGACCGTGCCGGTCCGGGCGCTGCCCTCGTTCTTCGTGACCTTGATCTTGACGCCGGCCTTGGTCACGGTCGCCGTGATCCAGTCGGTGTCGGCGGCCGCGGTCCACTCGCTGGCGGACGTCGTGACCTTGATGTTCTTGGTGGCCGCGCCCTTGCCCGGGTTCCACGTGGTGGCGGACAGCGTCAGGTCGCCGACCGAGTCGTCCGTGGCCTCGGAGGCTTGCGCGGGGACGTAGGAGAAGCCGATCAGGGCCACCGCCAAGGCGGCGCCGACGGCCAGATGCAGGGGGCGACGGAGGGCGCCCGAAAGAGATTGGGTCATCGAATATTCCTCTGCTGGGTGTGCTGGCTGGCTGTAGAGGAGACCCAAAGGGAACGCTAACACTTCGCCTCGGCGGCGGGAAGGGCCCGGGGCCGGTTTCCTGAAAGTTCTCTTGAAGCCCCCGCGAAAGACGAACTCGCCGGGCAGGTGCCCGGCGAGCCCGATTCCTCGGAAACCGTAACCCGAGAAGTCTGCCTCTATTGTGCTCCAGCAAGATCTCTTGTTTTTCACCGGGGTCGGCTTTATGGTCGCGCTTCCACTCGGCGTGACATTGGGGACGGTTCCTTTTGTCACACTCTGGCGGGGTGCCTCTTGGGAGGAGTTGAGTACCCTTAGCTCTCATGTGGTCGAAGCGAGAGTCGGTTGACTACGCGCTCCAGCGCCGCCGGACCCTGGCGTCGTTGAAGAGCCGCGTGCGCTCGCTGACGCCGACGGACGCCTGCGACGCCGACCCCCTGCTGATCCGCGCGGCGTTCCACCACGGCGAGCTCTCGCAGGTCCGCTGCCCGGTCGGGGATTGCGGCCGGCTCGTCCACCTCAACTATGTATTCGGCGACCAACTCGGCCAGTACTCGGGCCGGATCAAGTCACGCCGGGAGCTGGACGAGATGGAAAACGAGTTCGGCGAGTTCAAGGTCTGCGTCGTCGAGGTCTGCACGGAGTGCGGCTGGAACCACATGATCGAGTCGTACGTGCTGGGCGACGGCGTCAAACGGCGCCCGCCGCGGCGCCAACTGACCGTGGAGGACATCTATGGCTAGGGCTCCCGAGCCCACCGGGCGGGGCTCGTCCCGCCCGAAGAAGACCGCCGGGAAGACCCGCCCGACGGGGACCGCGCGGGGGGCCGCCCAGCCTGCGGCCACGCGCCGCCCGGCGGCACGCCCGGGCGCGGCCGGTCCGACCCGGCGCCCGGCGCCGCGGACGACGAAGAAGGCGCCCAAGCGGCGGTTGTCCTGGCCCAAGCGGATCCTGCTCGGCCTGTTCTTCACGGGCTTCACCGTGACGATCCTCGGCCTGGCCGCGCTCGTCTACGCCTACAACAAGATCGAGTTCCCCGAGCCCAACGCCGAGTTCGCGACGGAGACGACGCGCCTCTACTTCGGCGACGCCAGCGCCGACCGGTCGGGCCTCGTGACGGGGACGGAGCTGGGCTCTTTCGCCGAGCAGAACCGGATCGCGATCGCCTACGCCGACATGCCGCAATCGATCAAGGACGCCGTCCTGGCGGCGGAGAACCGGGGCTTTTGGACCGACCCCGGCATCTCGTTCACGGGCATCGCCCGGGCGGCCAAGAACATCATCCTGGGCGAGCCCCTCCAGTCCGGTTCGACCATCACTCAGCAGTACATCAAGGTCCTCTATCTCTCCTCGGACCAGACCGCCACGCGCAAGATCAAGGAGATCCTGCTGGCCGTCAAGAGCGGCCGGGGCGGCGAGATGCGGAAACAGGACGTGTTGGCGGGCTACCTCAATACCGTCTACTTCGGCCGCGGCGCCTACGGCGTCGAGGCGGCCGCCGAGACGTACTTCGGGGTCACGGCCAAGCAGTTGACGCTCCCCCAATCCGTCGCGCTGGCCGTGATTCTGAACGCGCCGAGCCTGTTCGACCCGGCCGCGGACGGCGACGACCAGGAGAACGACCAGCGCTTCACGGAGCGCTACGAGTACATCCTCGACGGGTTGCTGGAGATGGGCCAGAAGGCCGTGGACGAGGCGCCCCAACCGTTCGTCGGCATCACGGCGGCGGAGTACGCCGACGCCTGGGCCAACCCGCCCGCGCTCCAGGACGAGCGCGAGGTCGACGACGTCTACGGGGGCACGAACGGCTATCTCGTGCGGCTGGTCGAGAGCGAACTGCTGGACTCGGGCGCCTTCACGGAGGACCAGGTGTACGGCGGCGGCCTCCAGGTCGTGACGACGTTCGACCCGGCCGCGCAGGCGGCGGCCGTGGCGACCGTGCAGGAGTGGACCGCGTCGACCGTGGCCAGCGCCCGCACCCCGGACCTGGACCCGGCCACGCTGCACGGCGGGCTGGCGTCGGTCGCCGTCGGCACGGGCGAGGTCGTGGCGCTGTACGGCGGGCCGGACGCCCTGGCGGACTACTACGACTGGGCGACGACGCCCCGCCCGGCGGGCTCGACGTTCAAGCCCTACGCGCTGATCGCGGCCCTGCGGCAAGGGCTGACCCTGTCCACGACCGTCAGCGGCAATACGTTCACCCCGCCCGGCGACACCGAGCCCATCCACAACGACCAGGGCGAGGGCGACTGGCTCGGCCAGATGTCCCTGGCCTACGCCACGACCCACTCCATCAACACGGCCTACGTCGACCTCGTCGTCAACAAGCTCCAGGACGGCTACAACGCGGTCGTCCAGGCGGCCAACGACCTCGGCGTCCCGACCGACCCGTCGTGGGCCGACCTGGGCGGGCGCATCGCCCTCGGGACGGGCATGGTCAGCGCGCTCGACGCGGCCAACGCCTACGCCACGCTGGGCAACCAGGGCCGGTACGTGCCCGTCCACGCCGTCCGCGAGGTCTGGGACCACGGCCGCCTCATCTGCCTCTACAGCGAGCCCGCGGGCGACCACTGCGCCGAGCCGACCTCGACCCAGGCCGTGACGGAGGAGGTCGCCGCGACGGCCACCTACGCGCTGAGTTCCGTCATGTCCGAGGGCACGGGGGCGCGCCACGCTGCCGGGTTCGCCTGGCCGGTGGCGGGCAAGACCGGCACGGCCGGCAACACGGACGAGGCTGGGAGCATCGCGGCCGCCTGGTACATCGGCTACACCAAGCAGATTTCGACGGCGGTCATGTTCTGCGCGGGCAACGGCTACGAGGACCTCAACGCGTACATGCCCAGCGGCGTCGGCTTCTACGGCGGCACGGTGCCCGGCGATGTCTGGCACGACTACATGACCCAGGTCATGGCGGGCAAGGAGGCGATCCCGTTCGACCAGCCGAAGGACACGGGCCCGGCGGTCACGGTGGCGCCGGAACCGACGCCGACGCCGACGGAACCGGTCGAGGAGTTCACGGTCGACCCGAACGCCGAGCCGACCGCCGAGACCACGGAGTCCGCCCTCGCGCCGGAGCCGGAGCCGACTCAGCCGGCCGAACCAGAGCCCGTCACGCCCGAGGTCTCCGAAGAAGCCTGGCCCGGCGAAACCCAGCCGACCGACCCCTGGGCCCTCCCGGGCTAGCGCCGAGGCCGACACCTCGGCCGGTTGACCACTCAGAAGTGTGGTTCGATATGGGGCGTGCCGGTTGCGACGAAAAGAGACACGGTGGCCCAGTTCCTCGGGCCGTTCGCGGACCTGACCCGCCGTCTGGGGGGTGAGCCCGGGCGCCACTCCGCCCGCCCCGCCGGACCGGCCTCCCTGGCCGACCGGATCACCCCGGGCCTGGCCGCGATCCCCGTGTTCTTCGCCGCCACGTTCACGTGGCTCGTGCTCATGATCCGGCAACTGCCGTGTCGCCAGTCGGACGTCAACGTCGGCGTCGAGACGTTCAAGGACATGTGCTACACGGACATCACGGTCCTGTACTTGAGCCGCGGCCAGGCGGGCGGCGGAACCCTCTACTGGGACATCGACTGGGAGTACCCCGTCCTGTCCGGCTACTTCGCGGAACTGGCCAACCGCCTGGCTGGCCTGCTCGGCTTCGCCGCCGGGCCGGACCTCGACGGCCAGACGCAGTTGAACAACGCCAATGTCTACTTCGCGCTCAACGTCGTGATGCTGTTCGTCTGCTTCCTCGTCCTCGTGGCGGTCGAGCGCCAGCTCCTCGTGACCCGCCCGATGGCCGTGTTCGGCCTCGCCGTCTCGCCCGCCATCATGACCGCGGCCGTCATCAACTGGGACCTCCTGGCCGTCATGCTGACGGCGCTCGGCCTGCTCGCCGTGACCCAGCAGAAGCCGACCCTGGCGGGCATCTGGTTCGGCCTGGCCGTGGCCGCCAAGTTCTACCCCCTGGTCATCCTGGGCGGCCTGTTCGCGCTGGCCGTGCGCCCACTGGTCCGCGCCTGGCTGTACCCGAAGACCGAGGGCGGCCACGCCGAGCGTGACCGTGACGAATTGCGGCAGTTCGGCCGCCTGCTCGGCGTGGCCATCATCACGTGGCTGGCCGCCAACCTCCCGCTCCTGCTGACGAGCTGGGAGGGCTGGGCCTACTTCTACACGTTCAACCAGAACCGCGGCCCGGACTTCGGCTCCCCCTGGTACGCGCTCAACCTCGTCGGCTTCGCCACGCCCAACGCCCAGACGTGGGCGATGAGCCTCATGCTCGTCGGCTACGCCGCCATCGCGCTCGTCACGGTCCTCGCGCCCGTCCGGCCGCGGCTCGGCCAGGTGGCGTTCCTCTGCGTCGCGCTGATGGTCAGCCTGAACATGGTCTACTCGCCGCAATACGTCCTGTGGACGCTGCCGCTGCTCGTCCTGGCCCGGCCGGTCTGGGCCGACATCGCCGCGTACACGGTGGCCGAGCTGGGCTACTTCGCCGCCATCTGGATGTACCTGGCGTCGAACCCCTGGGTCTACGTCGAGAAGGAGACGGTCCAGGGCCAACCCATCGCCTACTCGGTCGTGACGCTGTTCCGCGTCGCCGTGACGTGGTGGATCATGGGCGTCGTGACGCGCGACATCTGGCGCCCGCGCCACGACCCGGCCCGCGCCGAACGTGACTTCACGTTCGCCCAGCGCGTCACGTACGGCCTGACGGCGAGCGGGGAGTGGGTCGACGCGCCGGTCCGGATGGATTCCGGCCGCCCCCTGTTCCACCCGGCCAAGGCCGTCACGGTCGCCGTCACGGGCTTCCTGTTCAGCCGCGCCGTCCTCATCTTCCTCGCCGTCGTCATCGGCAAGTCGTCGGGCCAGTCGGGGGTCGAGGCGATGAACCGCTGGGACGTCGGCAACTTCATCAAGATCGCCGAGTCCGGCTACACCTCGGAGCCCAACCTGGCCGCGTTCTTCCCCGGCCTGCCCCTCCTCCTCCGGGCGGGCTTCCGGCTGGGCCTGAGCTACACGACGACCGGCTTCATCGTCTCCCTCGTCTGCTCCGCCTTCGTCGCCTGGGCCCTGTTC
Source organism: Propionibacteriaceae bacterium (assembly GCA_031272805.1). GTDB lineage: Bacteria > Actinomycetota > Actinomycetes > Propionibacteriales > Propionibacteriaceae > WQYJ01. The sequence goes on along the minus strand of JAISTC010000238.1, from coordinate 4,054 downwards.
CGGCTGGCCCACGGCGGCGTCGCCGGCGCCGTCGCGGTCCTCGCCTGGTCGGTCGCGCCGGTCGCCGTGTTCACGGTCGTGCCCTACTCCGAGTCGGTCTTCCTGGCCTTCGGGCTGTGGGCCTGGGTCCGGGCGCGCGAGGGCCGCTGGGCGGACGTCGGGCTGCTGGCCGCATTCGCCTGCCTGTTCCGCATCACGGGCGTCTTCCTCTTGGGCGCCCTCGTCATCCTCGCCATCGTCGGCGACGGCCGCGTCACGCTCGCCCGGCTCAAGGAGCTCAAGGCGGCCGGTCCGGCGGTGGTCGGCCGCCGCCTCGCCTGGCTGGCGCTGCCCGTCGCCACGGTCCTCGTCTGGATGGGCTACGGCAAGGTCAAACTCGGGAGTTGGCTGGCCTGGTACGACGCCCAGCAGGCCGGCTGGCCGCGTGACTTCCACTGGCCGTGGGAGGCGTGGGCCATGACCCGGGCCAACATCGCCAGCCAGCCCGGCAACTCGTGGATCTTCCGGGCGGAGATGTGGGCCATCGTCATCGGGCTGGTCGTCGTCATCATCTTGCTCTACCGGCTGCGCCTGGCCCAGGGCGCCTACGTCGGCGTCCAGGTGGCCGCGTTCTCGTTCCAGACCTGGTTCATGTCCGTCGCCCGCGCGGGCATCCTCTGGTTCCCGCTCTTCACCCTGCTCGGCGAGGCGGCCGCCGCCCGGCTCAAGGGCGGGGCGTGGTGGGCCCGCCTGATCGCATTCGCGGCCCTCCTGCTGCTGTCGGCCGGCGTGATGTTCACCTGGGCCGTCCGCTACTACCAGGGCGGCTGGAGCGGCTAGCCCTCTCCTTGTCATCCTGAGCGAATCCTTGTCATCCTGAGCGCAGCGAAGGATCTCTCCGCCACCAAGACACCCCGCTGGACCACCCGCACCGTTGTCATCCCGGCGAAAGCCGGGATCTTTCCGGGCCAAAGATCCCGGCTTTCGCCGGGATGACAAAGGGGTCTGGGATGACAAAGGGTCTGGGCCGGCACAGGGGTTTACGCCGACAAGAGGGTTGCGCCGACAAGGGCGTTGGGCTGACTGGGGACTGCCCAGGGGAGGGCCGCGCGCCTACATCAAGGCATTAGACTCCCAGCAGCAGCCCCGCCGAGAGGACCCAACGTTGAGTGACACGGCCACGCCGTCCGCGCGCCTGCTGGCGCGGCTGCGGGACACACTGGGCCCCGTGGCGCAGGTGACGGGCCGCGCCGGCGGGCCGCTCGGCCGCCACCGGGCGACGGCCGCCCGCAGTGCCGGCGGTGAGCCGCGGCTCGCGTCCGGCGTGACGTTCGCCGCCATCCCCGTCTTCGCGTGGTCCACGCTGACCTGGCTCGTCCTCATGCTCCGCCAGGTCCCCTGCCTCCGGGGCCTGGACCAGTACAAGTGGATGTGCTACTCGGACATCGGCATCCTCTACCAGGTGCGCGACCAGGCGACCGGTTCGGCGCTGTACTTCGACATCGACTGGGAGTACCCCGTCCTGTCGGGCTACTTCGCCGAGTTCGCCCGCCGGATCACGGACCTGCTCGGCTTCACGGCCGGGCCGGACGTCGACGGCGCGGCCCAGGCCGCCAACGCCCACGTCTACTTCGCCGTCAACGCCATCCTCCTGTTCGCGTGCTTCCTCGTCATCGTGGCCGTCCAACGGCGGATGAGCGTGACCCACCCGTGGGCCGTCATGGCCGTCGCCGTCTCCCCGGCGGTCATGGCCACGGGCATCGTCAACTGGGACCTCTTTGCGATCATGCTGACAGCCCTCGGCCTCTACGCCCACGCCCGCGGCAAGTGGTGGCAGGCCGGGGTCTGGCTGGGCCTGGCCGTGGCCGCCAAGTTCTACCCCCTCGTGATCCTCGGCGGCCTGTTCGCCCTGGCCCTGCGGCCTTTCCTGCGCTCGGTCCTGTTCCCGCAGAGCGACGGCGACGACCCGGCGGGCGCGCTGGCGGCGATCGTCAATTTCCTCAAGCTCCTGCTGGCGGCGGGCGCCGCGTGGCTGCTGGCCAACCTGCCGGTCATGCTCTACGACTTCGACCGCTTCGCCTACTTCTACACGTTCAACCAGGGCCGCCCCGCCGACCTCGGCTCGCCCTGGTACGCGTTCACGAGCGCCGGCTTCAGCCTGCCCAACGCCCAAGCGTGGGCGCTGGGGCTGATGTTCCTCGGCTACGCCGCCATCGCGCTCCTCATCGTCCTCGCCCCCGTCCGGCCCCGGCCCGGCCAAGTCGCGTTCCTCTGCGTCGCGCTCATGGTCAGCCTGAACACGGTCTACTCGCCGCAATACGTCTTGTGGACGCTGCCGCTGGTCGTCCTGGCGCGGCCGGTCCTCGGCGACCTCGTGGCGTGGACCGTGGCGGAACTCGGCTACTACGCCGCCGTCTGGACGTTCCTCGACTGGTTCCAGTTCGGCGTGGCGCGCTGGCCGATCACGCCGACGGCCGTCGGCAGCGCCGGGTCGCTGGCCTACTCGCTGGCGATCTTCGCCCGTATCGGCGTGACGTGGTGGATCATGGCCGTTGTCGCGCGTGACATCTGGTGGCCGCGTCACGATCCCTGCCGGGCCGAGCGCGAAGGACTGGCACCCGTGGCCGGTTTGGGGGCCACGGGGTCTGGGGTCACGCGGTTCGCCGGGTTGGCCGGGGCCGTCCGCGGTCTGGTCCGTCCCCGGTCCGGCGCCCCGCGGCCGACGGCCGCGCGGCCAGCCTACCGCCTGGCCCGCCACTCGATCGACGGGCCCGTCCGCTACCAGGCCCGCCCGACGGCCGTGACCGCCCCACCGGCGCCCACCGAGCCCGCACCCGCCCCAGTGGAACCACAGGCGACGGCGGCGGCTGTGGCAGAGAAGCCCGCCCCCGTCGTGACCAAGCCCAAGAAGAAGGGCAAGGGCGGTCACGCGGTGCGCCGCCCACCCGTGCCCGCAGCCACCGTCAAGGCCGCCAAGGCCGGACCGGGCTCGCGCCCCGCCGCCCCGGCGGCGGCCCAGCCCGACCGGCGCCGGACGGCCACCGCCGCCGTGGCCCCCACCCGCGTGACCGCGCCCGGCCGCGCCCGGCCCTTGTTCCAGCCCGCCGCCGCGCCCCTGGTCGCGGTCGTGGGGTTCCTCGCCAGCCGCCTCACCCTGCTGTTCTCCGCGCTGGCCGTGGCCAAGACGACGGACGGCCTCTCCGGCCTCGACGCCACGGTCCGCTGGGACGCATTCCTCTACTCCGCCATCGCCGACTCCGGCTACACGGCCGAGGCCGGCGCCAACACGGCCGCGCTCGTGCCCGGCCTGCCGCTCCTCCTGCGGCTGTGCCACGCGGTCGGCGTCTCGACCGCCGTCGGCGGCTACGTCATCGCTCTCGCCGGGTCGGCGCTCGCCGCCTGGGCCCTGTACCGGCTGGGCCGGGGCGGCGTGGCGGGGGCGGTGGCCGTCGTGGCCTGGTCGTTCGCGCCGGTCGCCATTTTCGCCGACGTCCCTTACGCCGAGGCCCCGTTCGCCGCCTGCGCCTTCTGGGCGTGGGCCAAGGCGCGCGAGGGCAAGTGGTGGACGGCCGGGGCCCTGGCTGCCGGGGCCTGCTGCTTCCGCCTGTCCGGCGCGTTCCTCGTGGCCGGCCTCATCGTGATGGCCCTGCTCGGCGCCGCCCGGGGCGACGACGCGGGCCTCCGGACCCGGGGCGCGGCCGCCCGGGGTGCGGCCCAGCGCCTCGCCGGCCTCAGCCCGGTCCTGCTCCCCGCCATCGCCTGGGGTGTCTACCAGAAGGCCCACTTCGGGAGCTGGAGCGCGACGCTGGCCGCCCAGCAGGCAGGCTACTTCCGCCAGTTCGCCTGGCCCTGGCGGGCGTGGACGACGACGATCCAGTCGGTTCAGAACCAGCCGGACAACTCGTGGATCTACATCGGCGAAACGGTCGCGGTCGTGGCCGCCGTCGCCGTCGGCGCGCTGCTGGTCTGGCGCTTCAGCCTGGCCCAGGGGGTCTACGTCGGCCTCCAGGGCGTGGCCTACGCCTGCCAGACGTGGTTCTACACGGCCGCCCGCTCCTCCCTCCTCTGGTTCCCG
>JAISTC010000209.1 GCA_031272805.1 Propionibacteriaceae bacterium | reverse complement strand
AGGAGCCGGTTGCCGTCCGTGACCTCGCCGATGACCGTGGCGAGGACATCCCACTTCCGGCAGATGGCCATGAACAGCTCGACGTCCTGGGGCCGGACGACGGCCATCATCCGCTCCTGGGACTCCGACATGAGGATTTCCTCGGGCGCCAGGGTCGGGTCGCGCAGCGGCACGAGGTCGAGGTCCACGTGCATCCCGGAGCCGCCGGCCGACGCCAGCTCGCTGGTGGCGCAGGAGATGCCGGCCGCGCCGAAGTCCTGGATGCCCGTGACGAGCCCGGCGGCGAACAGCTCCAGGGTGCACTCGATCAGCAGCTTCTCCATGAACGGGTCGCCGACCTGGACGCTCGGGCGCTTGGTCGGGCCGCCCTCCGTGAACGTCTCCGAGGCCAGGATGGACGCGCCGCCGATGCCGTCGCCGCCGGTCGTGGCGCCGTAGAGGATGACCTTGTTGCCGACGCCGGTGGCGTGGGCGAGGTGGAGGTCCTCGTGGCGCAGGACGCCGACGCACAGGGCGTTGACGAGGGGGTTGCCGAGGTAGGAGGCGTCGAAGACGACCTCGCCGCCGATGTTGGGCAGTCCCAGGCAGTTGCCGTAGCCGCCGACGCCCGCGACCACGCCGGGGAGGACGCGGGCCGTGTCCGGCGCGTCAAGCGGGCCGAAGCGGAGCGGGTCCATGACGCCGATGGGGCGCGCGCCCATGGCGAGGATGTCGCGCACGATGCCGCCCACGCCCGTGGCCGCGCCCTGGTAGGGCTCGACGTAGCTCGGGTGGTTGTGGGACTCGATCTTGAACGTGACGGCCCAGCCCTGGCCGATGTCGACGACGCCGGCGTTCTCGCCGATGCCCGCCAGCAGCGGGCCGCGCGGCGTTTCCTGGGCCAGTTCAGAGAAGCGCTTGAGGTGGATCTTGGAGCTCTTGTAGGAGCAGTGCTCCGACCACATCACGGAGTACATCGCCAGCTCGCAGCTCGTCGGCCGGCGCCGGAGGATGGACCGAATGCGCTCGTACTCGTCGGCCTTCAGGCCAAGGTCAGCCCACGGCTGCGGGGTGCTGGGTGTGAGCTGGGCATGGGTCACGGTGTCTGCCACGGGGGACAGACTACCCGGCGCAGGCCGAGGTGTCAGACGCCGCGGCCTTGGCGAGGAACGAGCCCGGGCGGCGGCGTCTGATGCCTCGGCCGGTGGTGTGGGGTCGACCGCGGTATCAGGTGCCCCCGCCCGGGCTCCTTCGTCGCCAAGGCGGGGGCGCCTGACACCTCGACCTGGGTTACCGCTGGCGGAAGACCTTGTGGTTGGCCGCTTGGGCGACGGGGCGGATTTCCAGGTGGTCGATGTTGACGTGCGGCGGGCGTGTCACCATCCACGTGATCGCGTCGGCGATGTCCTCGGCCGTCAGCGGGTTGGGGACGCCCGCGTAGACCGCGTCGGCCCGGGCCTGGTCGCCGGCGAAGCGGGTCAGCGAGAACTCGTCCGTGTGGACCAGGCCGGGCGAGATGTCGACGACGCGGATGGGTTCGCCGTTGAGCTCCAGGCGGAGGGAGCGGACCAACGCCCGCTCGGCCGCCTTGGCGCCGCAGTAGCCCGCGCCGCCTTCGTACGGCGCGTCGGCCGCCACGGACGTGACGAACACGATCGTGCCGGCCGCCCGGCGGATGGCCGGCAGCAGCGCCTGAGTAACGCGCGCCGCCGTCATGACGTTGCGCTGGTACATCTGCTCGTACAGGTCGAGGTCGGTCCGCTCCAGCGGGTCCTGGCCGAGCGCGCCGCCGGCGTTGTTGACGAGGACGTTGACGGTCTTGCCGGCCACCTCGGCCAGGTGGGCCACCTGGGCCGGGTCGGTGGCGTCACAGGCGACCGGCACGCCCCGAATCTCCGCCGCCAGCGCGTTGAGCTTGTCGACGCGGCGGGCCGCCAGGATGACGTGGTAGCCGAGCTGGGCCAGCGACCGGGCCGTGGCCGCGCCGATGCCGGACGACGCTCCCGTCACGACGGCGATGGGCCGCTCGGTCGCCGGCGCGGCCTCCTTGAGCTCGGGGTCGGTCCGCCGCGTCACCGGAGTGGGCTCGCCGAACGGGTCGGACCAGCCGTAGAGGGAGGCGTAGTTGACGCCGACCGCCGGGTCCGCGGTCAGCGTCGTCGCATGAGGGTTCGGAGGGTGTTGTGCCATGCGCCCAGCGTAGTCGGATGGGCCAAGGCCAAGGTGTCTGATGCCTCGGCCGGTGGTGTGGGGCCGGCCGCGGTCTCAGGTGCCCCCGCCCGGGCTCGTTCCTCGCCAAGGCGGGGGCGCCTGACACCTCGGCCTTGGCCCCGCCGCCCGGCCCAAAGCCGGGGGTAGGCTACGGCGCATGACTGCGAAGTTGATCTTGCTCCGCCACGGCGAGAGCGAATGGAATGCCAAGAACCAGTTCACTGGCTGGGTCGATGTCGACATCAACGAGAAGGGCGTGGCCGAGGCCAAGCGGGGGGCCCAACTGCTCCTCCAGGAGAACCTGCTGCCGGACGTGCTGCACACGTCGGTCCTCCGCCGGGCCATCCACACGGCGTACCTGGCGCTCGACGGCTGCGACCGCCACTGGATCCCCGTGCGCCGCTCGTGGCGGCTCAACGAGCGCCACTACGGCGCGCTCCAGGGCAAGAACAAGGCCCAGACCCTCGAGCAATTCGGCGAGGAGCAGTTCATGTTGTGGCGCCGCAGCTACGACACCCCGCCGCCCGTGCTCGACCGTGACGACGAGTACTCCCAGTTCCACGACCCCCGCTACGCGGCGCTGCCGCCCGAGGCCCGGCCCCAGACCGAGTGCCTGAAGGACGTCCTCATCCGCGCGCTGCCTTACTGGTACGACGCCATCGTGCCGGATCTCCGGGCGGGCCTGACGGTCATGGTGGCCGCGCACGGCAACTCGCTCCGCGCCCTCGTCAAGCACCTCGACCAGATCTCGGACGCGGACATCGCCGGGCTCAACATCCCGACCGGCATCCCGCTGCTGTACGAGCTGGACGACGACATGGCGCCCGTCACCAAGGGTGGCCGCTACCTCGACCCCGAGGCGGCCAAGGCGTCCATCGAGGCCGTCAAGAACCAGGGCAAGAAGTAAGGCAGACCAATCGCGGGCCGGGCCTGCCGGGGAATCAGCCCCCGGCAGGCCCGGTTCTTGTCGGCGGTCACGGGCCCCGGCAACCGCCGGTTCGGAGCGCTGTTTTCGCCGTGATAGACTGAACCGTCGGAAAGGGGCGCTCTGATGGCTTTCACAATTGGAGAAACTGTTGTTTACCCCAATCACGGGGCGGCGGTGATTGAAGACATCGAAACCCGGACCATCAAGGGAGAAGACAAGCTCTACCTCGTCTTGCGGATCGTCGGCCAGTCGGACTTGGTCGTCCGCGTCCCGGCCTGCAACCTGGATTTGGTCGGTGTCCGCGATGTCGTCGACGCCGACGGGCTTGAGCGGGTATTCGACGTTCTCAAGACCCCCTGCGCCGAGGAGCCGACCAACTGGTCGCGCCGCTTCAAGGCCAACCTCGAAAAGCTGCACTCGGGCAATGTCCTGAAGGTCGCCGAGGTCGTGCGCGATCTGTGGCGGCGCGAGCGTGACCGCGGGCTGTCCGCCGGCGAGAAGCGCATGTTGGCCAAGGCCCGCCAGAACCTGATCGCCGAGCTGGCCCTGGCCGAGCGCATCGACGAGGAGAAGGCCGAGACCATGCTCGACGAGGTCCTGGCCTCGTACGAGACGGCGGCGTAACCCGGCCCGGCCTGCCGTGGCCTCTCCCGCTGACCCCAACACTTCTGGACCGGTCGCGACCATCGTGGTCGCGGCCGGTTCTGGCGTCCGCCTCGGCGCCGGGCCGAAGGGGGCCGTGCCGCTCGGCGGCCGCCCCCTCGTGACCTGGTCCGTGGCTACGGCCCTGGCCGCCGGGTCGGACGTCGTCGTGGTCGTCGCGCCGCCCGACCGGGTGGCGTCGTTCGCCGCGTTCTTCTCCGATCCGAGGGTCACGGTCGTGGCGGGCGGAGCGGCGCGGCAGGACTCCGTCCGGGCCGGGCTGGCCGCCATCCCGGCGTCGGCCGGGGTCGTGCTCGTCCACGACGCCGCGCGGCCGTTGGCCGGGGTCGACGTCTTCCAGCGGGTGGCCGCCGCCGTCCGGGCCGGGGCCGCCGCCGTCGTGCCGGTGCTCCCCGCGGTCGATTCCATCCGCCGCGTCGGCCCGGCCGGGACCGCGCCCGTCGACCGGTCGGACCTCCGGCGCGTCCAGACGCCCCAGGGGTTTGCCGCCGCCGCGTTCCGCGCCGCCCACGCGGCGGCGATCGGGCTGGAGCTGACGGACGACGCCACGGTCATGGAGCGGGCCGGACAGGCGGTCGCGGTCGTGGACGGCGACCCGGACGGGTTCAAGGTGACGGAGCCCAACGACCTGGTG
>JAISTC010000192.1 GCA_031272805.1 Propionibacteriaceae bacterium | reverse complement strand
TCGAGGCCGAACGTGTTCGACTCCTCGACCGTGATGACGCCTTCCTTGCCGACCTTCTCCATCGCCTCGGCGATGATGTCACCGACGGTCTCGTCGGCGGCGGAGATGGACGCCGTGGCGGCGATCTGCTCGCGCGTCTCGATGTCGACGGCGGACGACCCCAGTTCGGCGACGATCGCCTCGACGGCCTTCTCGATGCCCTTCTTGAGCGACATCGGGTTGGCGCCCGCCGTGACGTTGCGGAGGCCCTCGCGGACCATCGCCTGGGCCAGGACGGTCGCGGTCGTCGTCCCGTCGCCGGCGACGTCGTCGGTCTTCTTGGCGACCTCCTTGACGAGTTCGGCGCCGATCTTCTCGTAGGGATCCTCGAGCTCGATTTCCTTGGCGATGGAGACACCGTCGTTGGTGATCGTGGGCGAGCCCCACTTCTTCTCGAGCACGACGTTGCGGCCCTTGGGCCCGAGGGTGACCTTGACGGCGTCGGCGAGGACGTTCATGCCCTTCTCCAAGCCGCGGCGGGCCTCGATGTTGAATTCAATGAGCTTTGCCATAGTTCTTCCGGGTTTCCTCCGGTTCATAGGGGTGTCAGGCCCCACGTGTCTACTACTGTGCGCCCTTGAGTGCCCGCGACGGACGGCCGGTTGGCCTCACCCATGAGACGTAGCACTCGACCAGGCCGAGTGCTAACCCAATTCTTAGCACTCTCCCCCTGAGAGTGCAAACGATCAGGGGGTCACGCGGGACGCCGGCAACGCTCACTCTGTCATACAGAGGGGCGGGGATGACTTTCTTGGCGGACTCTTGGGATGGCCGAGCTAAGATCGCTGCCCAAAGGGCGGCACCTCAGCCGTTCCACGCACTCTTGGGGGCAAGTAGTTCATGGCGGGTCGACGGTCAGCGCGGACGTGGATCCTGACGGCGCTCATCCTCTGCGCCGCCCCCGCCGTCGGCATCGCCGCGACGGGCTCGGCCTTCGCGCCCGACCTGGACGGCCCGTCGCCGACCCCCATCGCCCCGCTCGTCCGGCCGACAGTCGCGGACCCCCCGACCCCCGAACCCGAACCCGACCCCACCCCGACGGTGCCCGTCCAGCGGACCGCCAGCCACCTGTTCGACGACGCCGGCGAGTGGGCCGCCACGTGGGTCGACGTGCCGTACGTCTCCCAGTTGCCCGACATGCCGTCCGGCTGCGAGGTCACGTCGATCGCCATGCTCCTCGACTACGCCGGCGATCCGACGACCAAGGAAGAAGTGGCCGAGGAGATTCCCTACGACTGGGCCGACCCGGACGTCGGCTTCACGGGCAACGTCTACGACGAGGCCAGCGGCATCATCTACCCGCCCGCCCTGATGGACCTCCTGATGGCCCATCTCGGCTCGGCCGTCGACCTGACCGGGACCGACCTGGCCACGCTGGAGGGCTACATCGAGGCCGGCAAGCCCGTCGTCGTCTGGTTCGAGCCGGAGGTGGGCTGGAGCCACACGGTCGTCATGACCGGCTTCACGGCGACGGAAGTCTGGATCAACGACCCGTACGGCGGCCTGTACGACCCGTGGGGCGCCATCCCCGACAACCCCGACAACGGCAAGGACCTCGTGATGGACGTCGACAGCTTCCTGGCCTACTGGGAAGGCAGCGGCCTGAGGGCCCTGTCGTACTGAGCCACCGGGTACACTCGCCACCGTGACCACAGCGCCCGACCTTGCCCCGCGCCTGGCCGTCGTGATCGTCACGTTCAACCGGGCCGCGCTGTTGGCGCGGGTCCTCAAGTCCATCGCCGCGCTCCCCGACCAGCCCGCCCACGTCATCGTGGTCGACAACGCGTCGACCGACGACACCCAGGCCACGCTGGCCGAGGCGCAGGGCTGGTTCGCCGACGGCGTCCTGGCCAACCACCGCTCCCCCACCAACACGGGCGGCTCCGGCGGCTTCCACCAGGGCGTCGAGCTCGCCTTGGCGACGGACGCCGAGTGGATCTGGGTCATGGACGACGACGTCGAGGTCCTGCCGGGCGCGCTGGCCGGGCTGGCGCCGTGGACCGACCGTTTCCAGGCGATCCAGGGCCGCCGCTACAACTACGACGGCACCCCGTTCTACTGGCAGTTCGACTTCAACACCCGCCTCGGCATCCCCAACCCCGTGGCCGAGGACGACTTCGGTGCCGACGGCTGGCTGCCGATGAACACGGTCTGCTTCTAGGGCGGTCTGTTCCACCGTGACCTGATCCGCCGCATCGGCCTGCCCGACCCGCGCTTTTTCATCTACTGGGACGACACGATCTACGGTTACCTGGCGTCGAAAGTGACGCAACCCGCGTTGGTCGACACGTTCATCTTGGCGCGGACCCGGGACATCCCCCGCCTGACGCTCTCGGCCTCGCGCAAGCTCAACGGCACGTCCGACATGGTCCGCTACCACATCATGCGCAACCGCGGCTACATGGCCCGCTACTTCGCGCTCTACGGCGACTTCCACCCGGTCTGGTTCGGCCTCGGCACGGCGCTGACCCTGGCCAAGGAGCTGATCCGCCTCATCGCCGTCGACCACTCGTTCCGCAAGGGCGTCCCGGCGCTGCTCCGCGGGATCAGAGACGCGCGCGTCCTCCGCCAAGACCAGACCTGGGAGCCGATGCCGGCGCTCGTCTAAGAGGGGTCACGGAGGGGTCACGCCGCCGCCACGGCCCCCGTCGTCTGCCAGTGCCACGAGTCCCGGCACATGTCCAGCAGCGAGTACTCCGTCGTGAAGCCCAACTCGCGCGCCGCCAGCGCCGGGTCGGCGTAGACGGATGCCAGGTCGCCGGGCCGGCGCGGCGCCACCGACGCCGGGATGGCGTGGCCGCAGGCCTCTTCGTAGGCCGCGATGACGTCCCGGACGCTCGACCCGCGCCCCGTCCCCAGGTTGTACGTCTGGACGCCAGGCCGGATGTTCTCCAGGGCCAGCCGGTGGCCGCGCGCCAGGTCCATGACGTGGATGTAGTCGCGCACGCCGGTCCCGTCCGGCGTGTCGTAGTCGTCGCCGAAGATGCGGACCTCCGGCAGGACGCCCGCCGCCACCTTGGCCACGAACGGCACGAGGTTGTTCGGGATGCCGTTCGGGTCCTCGCCGATCAGCCCGCTGGGATGCGCGCCGATCGGGTTGAAGTAGCGCAGCAGGACGACGGACCACGCGGGCTCGGACGCGGCCAGGTCGCGCAACTGCTGTTCGATCATGACCTTGGTCCAGCCGTACGGGTTGGTCGCGCCGGTCGGGTAGTCCTCGCGGTACGGCACGGGGTTGTCGGAGCGGTAGACCGTGGCCGACGAGCTGAACACGAGCCGGCGGACGCCGCGCGCCCGCATGCACTGCAGCAGGTTGAGCGTCCCGACCAGGTTGTTGGTGTAGTACTCGAGCGGTTTGGCGACCGACTCGCCGACCGCCTTGAGGCCGGCGAAGTGGATGACCGCGTCGAACTCGTGCTCCTGGAACACGCGCTCCAGCGCCGCCCGGTCCAGAAGGTCGATCTCTTGCGCCACCACGGCCTGCCCCGTGATCGCCGTCACGCGGTCCGCCACGGAGGGCTTGGAGTTGGAGTAGTTGTCGGCCAGGACCACCGCGTGGCCCGCGTCCAGCAACTCGACCGCCGTGTGGGAGCCGATGAAGCCGGTCCCACCTGTCAACAACACCGTCATGGCCCCTAACCCTACCGATCCGGCCGAGCCGCCGCCGTCGGCCTTGTAGACTGCCCGCGTGCCCGATCGGTCCGACGCCCTCCTCGTCATCATCCCCGCGTGGAACGAGGAGGCCACCCTGGCCGCCGTCATCGCCGAGACCCGCGCCGCCGTTCCCGCCGCCGACATCCTCGTCGTCAACGACTGCTCCCGCGACGCCACCAGCCGCCTGGCCCACGCGGCCGGCGTATTCGTCCTCGACCTGGCCCTCAACCTCGGGGTCGGCGGCGCCATGCGCGCGGGCTACAAGTACGCCGGCCGCCTGGGCTACGCCCACACGGTCCAGCTCGACGCCGACGGCCAGCACGACCCGGCCGAGATCCCCCACCTCCTCGCGGCCGCCACGGCCGAAGCGGCCGACATCGTCATCGGCGCCCGCTTCGCCGGCAAGGGCGACTACGAGGCGCGCGGCCCGCGCTACTGGTCGATGAAGGTGCTGGCCAAGGTCCTGAGCCGCGTGACGCGGGCCAAGCTGACCGACACGACGTCCGGCTTCAAGCTCTGCGGGGCGCGGGCCATCGCCCTGTTCGGCGTCGACTACCCGGCCGAGTATCTGGGCGACACGGTCGAGGCGCTCGTCATCGCCGCCCGGGCCGGGTTGAAGGTGACGCAGGTGCCGGTCGCCATGCGGCCGCGCGCCGGCGGTACGCCGTCCCACGGCCCGCTCAAGTCCGCCCTGTTCTTGGCGAGGGCGTTCTTCGCCCTCCTCATCGCCCTCTCCCGGCCCGCCCGCCGGCATCCCGTCCTGGAGGCGTCGTGACCAGCTACTGGTTCGCCCTGGCGCTCTGCGCCGTGCTCCTCATCGTCCTCATCCAGCTCCTCCGCCGCCGCCGCATCCGCGAAAAGTACGTGGCGTTGTGGCTCATCGTCGGCCTCGGCGTTATCGTCCTCGGCGCGTTCCCGGGCGTCCCGGCGACGCTGGCGCAGTGGGTCGGCGTCCAGCTCCCGGTCAACCTGGTCTTCACGGTCGGCCTGTTCTTCCTCCTGATCGTCTGCATCCAGTTGTCCGTCGCGGTCTCCAGCCTGGAGGAGCGGACGCGGACCCTGACAGAAGAAGTGGCCTTGCTGCGGGCCCAGGCCACGGGGCCGGGCACCGTGGCGACGGAGCGAGCTCTGCCAGCGACCGCCACGGAGCCTGGCACCGTGACCGCCCCGGCAGACGCCCCCGGCGAGGACCAGTGACCGCTCCGGACGCCACGATCGGCCGCCGCGAGAGCGGCCTGGTCGGCGCGTCGTTCGCGTTCTCGGCGCTGGTCGGCCTGGTCGCGCTGCTGCTCGCCGCCAGAACCCTGTCGGTCGCCGACGCCTCCCGCTTCACGTTGTTCTGG
>JAISTC010000076.1 GCA_031272805.1 Propionibacteriaceae bacterium | reverse complement strand
GAGGAGTTGATGGATAAGGTCGGCCCCCGCCGCTTCATCCTGGCCAACTCGGACAGTTGCCCCCCGGGCGTGACGTGGGCCAAGTTCGAACTGGTGTCACGCCTGGTCCGGTCCCCTGTCAAAGGTCCAGCTCGGCGTTCCCGCCGCTGAAGTCGAGTGCCCGTGTGGTGTCCGGGGTGCGGATGGTGAATGCCATGGGGGCGTCACGCCGCCAGCGCTCGGCCCACAGGCTCAGGTGCCGCGTGGCGTCGGTCCAGGCGCAGCGCACGACCGTGAACTCGCCCTGTTCGTAGTCATACGTCACGCCGTCGTCGTCGTAGAGCCGGCCCCCGCCGTCCGCGCCGGGGTAGACCGCCAGTTCGAAGCGGTCGCGGTTGGCCAGGGCGTGTGAGACCGGGCCTTGCAGGGGCAGCACGCTGCCCGCCCGGACGAACAGCGGGGGCCGGTCCAGCGGCGCGGCCACCGTGGCCGCCTGGCCGCCGGGGTGGCGCACGCCAGTCCAGAAGTCCGTCCAGTCCGCCCCGGCCGGGAGGTAGACCTGGCGCTCCTGCACTCCCGCCTGCCCCGGTTGCGAGTAGAACGGCGCCGTCACGGGGGCGACGAGCAGCGCGTCACCCAGCAGGAACTCGTCCGCCACCCCCCGCGCAGCCGGGTCGTCCGGGAACGCCGCCAGCAATGGCCGGACCATCGTCTCGTCGTCGAGGGCGGCCGTGGCCGCCGCCGTGTAGATGTACGGCAGCAGGCGGTAGCGCAAGCTCAGCGTGGCCGCGATGGCGTCGTAGTACGGCTCGCCCGGCGCGCCGAACCGCCAGGCCTCGCGCGGCGTGTCCGTCCCGTGGGAGCGGCACAGCGGCAGGAAACAGGCGAACTGGAGCCAGCGCGTGTACAGCTCCCGGAAACCCGGGTCGGCCACGCCGCCGTCGTAGTTGCCCTGCCAGAACCAGACCGGCTCGGCCCCCGCATCGCCCGCCCAGCGCCGCCACGAGGCCGCCCCGCCCGCGAAGAACCCCCCGGCGTCGGTCGTCCACCAGGGCATCCCCGCCAGCGCCAGCGAGCAGGCCTTGGCGACCTCCGCCCGCAGCGACGGCCACGTCGCCGTCACGTCCCCCGACCACAGGACCGCGCCGTAGCGCTGGCAGCCGGGGTAGCCCGAGCGTGACAGGTTGAGGACGCGCCGGGCCGGGGCGCCCTCGCGCTGGGCCGCCCGTTCGTGCTCGTAGAGGCCCTGGGCGTGGATCAGCGAGTAGAGGTTGGCGCGGTCGGCGCCGAGGTAGCGGACGTGCTCGCCGCCGACCAGCCCGAAGCGCTCGGCTTCCGGCCGCCGGACCGGTCCGCACCAGTCGGACATCGTGAACGGCTCCGTGGCGTCGGACCACCAGCCGTCGAACCCCTGGTTGAGGGTCGCCAACTGCTCCCAGTAGAGGTCACGGGCGCGCGGGTCGAAGGCGTCGTAGGTCGAGTGGTCCGGCAGGAGGAGGCCCGCGTCGGCGAACTCGGCGTGGTCGGCCGTGCCCAGCGCCATGGTCGGCCAGATGGCGACCAGCGCGTGCACGTCCAGCGCGTGGAGGGCGGCCTTCAGGCCGGGCAGGTCGGGGTAGCGGGCCGGGTCCGGCGTCTTTTGGCCCCACTCGTCGTCCGGCCAGGTCTTCCAGTCCTGGATGACGCCGTCGAGCGGTAGTCCCAGGCGCCGGTAGTGGGCCGCCACCTCGACCAGTTCCGCCGCCGACTCGTACCGTTCCTTCGACTGGAGATACCCGAACGCCCACTTCGGCAGCAGCGGCGCCCCGCCGGTCAGGCGCCGGAACCCCCGGGCCGCCGCCGCCACACCCCCCGCCACGATGTACAGGTCGAGCGCCGGGACGGCGTCCAGCTCCAGCCGGGTCCCGTCGCCCGTATCGTCGAATACCGCCAGCGAGCCGCAGTCGGCCAGGAGCCCCCATCCCCGGTCCGACACCAGGCAGGGCAGGGGCGTGCGCCGGTTGTGCTGGTACAGGTAGTAGCGCGTGCCCCGGCGGTTGTAGCCGCCGTCCTCGTCCTGTCCCAGCCCGTACAGCCCCTCGGCCGGAGCGGGCGCGAAGTCGACCGTGGCGCGGCAGGCCGAGCCCACCACCACGGGCACGAGGTTGTCCACGGCCACGCGCCGCCCGTCGACCGTGTCGACGGCCGACAACGACGGCGGGTCGTCGAGGCAGTAGTGGCGCACGAGGGGCCGCGGCTCCAGCGCCCACCCGGTCAGGCGGACCAGCGGCTCGGCAGCGGTCCCCCAGTAGATGTCCAGCCCAGGGCGGCCCGGGGCCGGCGCCTCCAGCCGGAAGGAGCCGACCGCCGCCCCGGCCGCGTTCAGCGGCTCCAGCGGCAGCTCCGTCACGCCGGGCACGACGATGGGCGAGGCCGTGGGAGGCCGGTCCGGCGTGACGCACAGCCGCAGCACGCCGGGCGCGACCTCGCGGGCGAAGGCCCGCGGCGGCGTGACGGCGCCGGGCGGCGCGCTCGGACGCAGTGCGGTGGCGCTCATCAGCCCTTGACCGCCCCGACAGTCTGGCCGCCCACGATGTACTTCTGGCAGACGAGGTACAAGACGATGACCGGCGCGGCGGTCAGGAGGACGTCGGCGGAGACCAGGTTCCACTTCGACTCGAAGCGGCCGAAGAAGTTGTAGACCGCCAGGTTCATCGGCCACTTGGCCGTCGAGTCGAGGAAGTACAGCGGCATGATGAACTCGTTCCACATGCCGAGGAAGCCCAGGACCGCCGCCGTGATCAGGACCGGCCGCATCAGCGGCAGGATGATGAGGAAGAACAATCGGATGGGCCCGCAGCCGTCGATGACGGCCGCCTCGTCCAGCTCGACCGGGATGCGCGCGACGAAGCCGTAGATCAGGAACACCGTGAACGGGATGTTGACGGCGATGTAGAGGGCGATGATGCCGATGCGGGAGTTGTTGAGGGCGAACAACTGCATGACCTTCATCAGGGCGACGTAGTTGATCGGCAGGACGATGCCCATGACCACGACCAGGTAGAGGATCTGGTTGCCCCGGCTGCGGCGGCGGGAGAAGACGTACGCCGCCATCGCCGCCAGCAGGACCGTCACGACCGTGCCGACCGACGAGTAGAGCAGCGAGTTGAGGAAACCCGCGCCGAGCTTGCCCTTCTGAATGACCGTGACGAAGTTGGCCGGGTTCCACTCCTGCGGCCAGGCGAAGCTCATCGTCTGGCCGTCCCTGTCGGACTTGAAGCTGGTCACGATGATGAGGAGGAGCGGCACGAGCATGGAGGCCGACAGCAGCCAGGCGAAGACGTTCTTGGCCACGGTCCAGCCCGTGATCGGACGGCGGCGCCGGGGGAGAGCGGGGGCGGTCATTCCTGCACCTCGTTTCTGGTCAGGACCCGGATCATGAACACGCCCGCCACGACCATGACGACGAGCATGACCGTGCTGAGGGCCGTGCCGACGCCGTAGCGCCCGCGCGAGAACTCCGAGAAGACGGCCGTATACAGGACCTCGGTCCGGTGGCCGGGGCCCCCGTTGGTCAGGACGTAGACGATGTCGAAGACCTTGAGGCCGTAGAGGACGTTGAGGACGATGACGACGGCCAGGGTCGGGCGCAGCAGCGGCAACGTGATGTGGCGGAAGACCTGCCAGGCGTTGGCGCCGTCGATCATGGCCGCCTCGGAGTAGGTCGAGGAGATCGACAGGAGGCCGACCAGCAGGATCGTCATGACGTAGCCGGTGCCGCGCCAGACGTCGACGGCGATGATCGACCACATGGCGAGGGTCGGGTCGGTCAGCCAGTGGGCCGCCAGGGCGTCGAGGCCGACGGCGCGCAGCGACTGGTTGAGGAAGCCGTACTGCGGGTTGAGGATCGACTTGAAGGTCAAGCCGGTGATCAGGACGGACAGGACGGCGGGGATGTAGAGGATGGCGCGGTGCAGCGCCAGCCCCTTGACCTCCTTGACCAGCAGGACGGCCAGCGCCAGGGGCAGGACGGTCTTCAGGATGGTGGACGCCGCCGTGAACCACAGCGTGTTCTTGATGTAGGTCAGGTAGTCGCGGTCGGGGGAGAAGATTTCGGCGAAGTTGTCCAGGCCGACCCACGCCAGGTCACGCGCGTAGCTCGACCAGTTCGTGAAGGAGTAGCCGACGCCGATCAGGCCGGGCAGGACGAACAGGGCGCCGTAGAACACGAGTGCGCCGACGGCGAAATACCAGGGATAGATCTTCTTCTTGTCCATGGGGACTCCCTCGGCCAGGCCACGCTCCGGAGCCTACGGCGGCGGGGTGGCCGCGCGGCGGACGCCCCGCGGCCACCCCTCGCGCAGTGGCTCACTGCCAGGCCGGGTCTCCGGCGGCCTCGGCCTGCTCGGTCCGCCGCCGGTCCAGGTTGGCGATGACCGTGGCGGAGTCCATGTCGCCCAGGAGGTAGGCCGACAGGTCGGCCGCGAAGTCCATCCACTGGGCGTTGAGGTACGACACATCGTTCTGGTAGACGGTGTCCGTGCCGGGCTTGTACTGGTCGATGGCCGTGGCCATCCAGGACGGGTAGTTCATGTCGAGGCCCGAGAAGGGCAGGGCGTTGAAGTAGCCCTGGTCGATCCCGTACTGGAGGTTGTCCGGCTCGGCCAGGAAGGCGAGGTACTGCTTGGCCGCGTCGACGTTCGGGCTCTTGGGGTAGATGAACCGGGCCGGGCCGCCGGGCGTGTCGGCGATGACCGTGTTGTCGACGTAGGGCGACGGGAACACGCCGAAATCAGTCGGGCTGGAGTAGGTTCCGCCGAGGTCCAGGATCTCCTGGACGGCCGTCATGTTCATGACCGCCATGGCGTAGCGGCCATCGGCCAGCGCCTGGTTGAGGCCGGAGTACTCGTCGGAGAAGGCGTACTCGCCCCAGTAGCCGGCGTCGTAGACCTCCTTCATCTGCTCGATCATCTGCTGG
Source organism: Propionibacteriaceae bacterium (assembly GCA_031272805.1). Lineage (GTDB taxonomy): Bacteria > Actinomycetota > Actinomycetes > Propionibacteriales > Propionibacteriaceae > WQYJ01. Next base: position 5,870 of record JAISTC010000076.1, on the reverse strand, counting down.
AAGATCGGATGGTCCGCCAGGGTGGTCTCGTTGTTGTTCAACTCCGTCACGAGGTTCGGATCGGAGGCGTTGTAGGCGTGGGCCACGTTGAAGAAGTCGAGCGGGTGGTGCCAGCCGTCGGCGACGGGCTCGTAGATGGGCACCACGCCGGCCGCCAGCAGGGCGGCGCAGACGGCCTTGAACTCCTCGAAGGTCGTCGGGACCGTCAGGCCCAGTTCGTTGAAGATGGTCGCGTTGTAGATGTAGGAGAAGCTGTCGGACACGTCCCAGACCATGAGGCCGTAGACCTTGCCGTCCACGGACACCTGGGCTTGGGCGGAGTCGTCGAAGCGGCCGACCCACTCCTCGGCGCTGAGATCGACGGCGTTGTTCGCCACGTCGAGGGACGAGACGATCGTGAACTTGTCGGCCTGGGCCATCCAGATGTCGGCCACCTCGCCGGAGTTGAGCTTCGTGGTCAGCAGGGCGGCGTATTGGTCGGCCGGGACGACCTGGTACTCGACGTGGATGCCGGTTTGCTCCTCGAACCGGTCGGCCAGGTCGTATTCGGAATCCTTGATCCAGCCTTGGCTGGTCATGAGGGTGATGGTGGTGGGCGTGACTGCCGCGGTCGTGGCCGCGCCGCCGCTGGTGTTCGTGTCGCTGGTGGTACTCGTGCCGTCCGTGCCGCCGCTGCTGCCGCAGCCGGCGAGGATCAGGGCCGCCACCGCCAACAATGCCACTTTCTTTGTCATCTTTGACTCCTTAGGGGTGCACCCACAGTGGTGTGGTTGAGAATCTAGCGAGACTGAGATCGATCTACAAGAGTCTGCCGAGTTCGTGACCAACTTGTGACCTTGGGCGGGGCATCAGCCGACGGCCCGCCAGGTCGCGCCGGGTTCGAGGTGCTTGACAAGGTCGGGTCCGCCGTCCGGCGAGGCCACGCGGCAGGTCCCGCCGGTCTCGGTACCGATCTCAACGAGGACCGTCTCCCCGCCCTCCCGCCGGGCGCTGACGAGGTAGCCGCCCTCGGCCCGGAAAGTGGTGAAGGCGGCGTCGCGCCACGCCGCCGGCACCGCCGGGAAGACCTCGATCCGCCCGCGGTGGGATTGCAGCAGCATCTCCTGGAGCCCCGCCGCGGCGGCGAAGTTGGCGTCCAGCGTCACGGTCCGGCCCGAGTAGGCGGAATGGCCCTGGCCCGTCTGGTCGCCGTTGGAGTTGAGGCCGTTGGGCAGGACGAAGGCCCGGTTGAAGATGTCCAGGGCCTCGTAGGCGGCCTGGCCGCGTCCCGCCCGGGCCCGGAGGCAGGCCAGCCAGCCGTAGGAGATGGCGCCCCAACCGGCGTGGCCGAGCCGGTCCAGGCGGTCGAGGGAGGCGGCCACGACGGCGGGGTCAGCCGCCAGGCCGAGGGGATGGAGCGCCATCAGGTGGGAGAAATGGCGGTGCGATTCCTCCAGGGGGTAGCCGGGCGCCAGCGCCCAGCCGCCGTCGTCGTCCAGCGCCAGGCCGGGCAACTGGGCCAGCACCGCGCGCCGGCGGGCGGCGCCGGCCGCGTCCCCGACCGCGTCGGCCAGTTCGGCCGTGGCGGCCATCAGCCAACGGGTCAGCGCCACGTCGTAGTTGGTGGGCTGCGTGAACCAGGCGGCGGGCGTGTTGTCGTGGATCTCGGGGGAAGCGGAGATGGGAAAGGTGCGCCGCCCGGAGCCGTCGAGGGCGGCCGTGAAGGCCTCGAGGAAGTCCGCGGCCTCGCTCAGATACGGGTAGGCGCGCTCGGCCAGGAAGGCTCGGTCGGCGGAATAGCGCCAGTGGAGGTAGAAGTGGTGGGCCAGCCACGCTCCCGTCGTGGCGGAGTGACCGTACTGCCGCCAGCCTCCCAGGGGCCGGCCGAGCAGGTCACAGGCGCCCGGCACGGCGAGGCCGGGCAGGCCGTAGAAGCGCCGGGTCCAGTCGCGGGCCGCGTCACGCGTCTCCCAGAGCCAGTCGAGGAAGCCCGCCTCTTCCTCCAGGTGGTTGGCCGAGTAGGCCGGCCAGTAGCTCTCCTGCGTGTTGAGGTCGTGGTGGAAGTCGGATTTCCACGGTGGCAGGCGGTCGTTGTCGCAGGTCCAGACGCCCTGCAGGGAGATGGGCGGCGCCCCCCGGCGGCCGGCGGCGCCGAACTTGTACTGGTCGAGGTACCAGGACCGCTCCAGGCCGGCGTCGGGCAGGGCGACGGCCGACTTCGCCCAGTATGCCTCCCACCAGGCCCGATGCTCGGCCAAGAGGCTGTCATGGCCGGTCGCCACCACCTCTGTGGCGGTGCCCAAGGCCTCGTCCAGCGCGGCCGCGGCGGCCGTGTCGCCCCGGTCCTCGACTCGGGCGATGCTCCAGGCCAGCGTCCAGCCATCGCGGTCGTCCCGCCAAGCCGCGGCGACGGCGTAGACGAGGCTGTCGGCCACGGCCTGCGTGAAGGCGGCCCAGCCCGGCCCGCCCGCGGCCCGGGCGGCCGGGTAGCCGAGCCGGGTCAGCGGCCCCATGTCGAAGTCCGGGATGGGGCCGGCGGGCGGCGGGCCGGAAAAGCGCGGGGCGCGCAGCCGGACGCCGGGCGCCGGGCCCGTGCCGTGGACGACTCCGGCGGGCCGCGTGGCCAGGACAACGGCACTGAGCCTGTGGGGGCCGAAGGCCACGCTGGCCTCGGCCCGGGCCAGGTCGAGCGTGGTGAGGCCCAGCTCGCCGCCGTCGCAGGCCAGGGCCAGGCGCCCGGCGGGGATCTTGGTGGGCGCCGGCCTGGAGTAGGGCGCCTCGTACAGGCGCTCGGCCTCGCCGTGGCGGCCCGCGGCGTCGAGCGCCAGCAACTCCGCCAGGCCGTAGTCCGGGCGCCGGAACTCCGCGACGGGGGTGAGGTCCCAGAGGTCGCCTCGGTCCAGGGAGAACAGCAGAGGGCCGCGGCCCCAGACCATCGCCCCGAGCCGGCCGTTGCCGAGCGGCAGCCCTTCGGCCCACTCGGCTGGCGGCGCCGGGTAGACGGGATTGTGGCGGGCGTCGGGGCCGCGGGGGCAGGCGGCGGTGGCCATGGTCCGGGCTCCTCTCCAGACGGGCGCGGCGGCGGTCTTGTAGATCGATCTCACTGCCGGTAGGTTCATCTCACCGCCGAGTCTGGGCGATGTCAAGGAGTCAACGACGACGGAGGGGCCATGCTGGGGAAGGCGAACTGGCCGGAGACACAGGCGCGGTGGGCCGCCTACTGGCGGCGGGAGAACACCGGTCGCCCCCTGATGTGCGTCGTGGCCCGCGAGCCGGCCACGGAGGCGGCCTTCCAACGGGCCCGGGCGGAGGGGCGGCGGTTGTTCTCCGTCCTGTGCGAGGGCGCGGACGCCACCTTGCCCCGCGACCTGGAGCCGCTCGACCCGGCCGACCAGTACCGGACGGCGGCCAGGCTGGACGCCCGCTACCGCCACTTCCTCGCCACCCACCGCTTCCTGGCCGAGAGCTTCCCCAACATCGACCCGAACTTCGGCCCGGGCTCGCTCCCCGCCTACCTGGGCTCCGACATCGTCTTCGGCCCGGACACGGTGTGGTTCGACCGCTGCGTCGACGACTGGGCGACGTGGCCGCCGCTCCGCTTCGACCCCGCCAACCCCTGGTGGGCCGAGCACTACCGCCTGGTGGCGGACCTCGTGACGCTGGCCGGCGGCGACTACCTGGTCCCGCTGCCCGACCTGGGCGAGAACATCGACGTCCTGGCGGCGCTGCGCGGCCCGACCGGCCTCCTGCTCGACACGATGGACTGCCCCGACGAGGTCGACCGGCGCGTGGCCGAGGTGACGGACGTCTACTTCGAGTTCTACGACCGCTTCTACGACCTCGTCCAGGCCGCCGACGGCTCCAGCGCCTACACCGTCTTCCAGGTCTGGGGGCCGGGGCGGGTGTCGCGGCTGGGCTGTGACCTGTCGGCCATGCTGGGCCCCGACCATTTCCGGGCGCTGGTGCTGGACTCGGTGCGGACCATCGCGGGCCGCCTGGACCAGGTTCTCTACCACCTCGACGGGGCCGAGGCGATCCGCCACCTGGACGCGCTGATGGAGATCGACGAGATCGACGTCCTGCAGTGGACGCCGGGCAACCATGGTCCGGACGGGACGGCCGAGCAATGGGACATCGTCTATGACAAGGCGCGGGCGGCCGGCAAGGCCATCTGGGTCAAGGTCCACAACGGCGGGGTGGACGATTGGATCGCCCACACGGACCGGCTCATCGCCCGCTACGGTTCCCGGGGCACCTTCCTCCACTTCCCGGAGATGTCGCTGGCCGAGGCGGAGAAACTGCTGGACCACGCCGAGCGCCGCTGGAGCGACGTCGAGGGCGCGGTCTAGCGGCGCGGCGGCCGGGACGAGGCGCGCGCGGTCAGGTGGGGCGTGATGGTCTCGCGCACGCCGTCACGTCGTCCGCCGATCCGCTCCAGCAACAGGCGGACGGCGGTCACGCCCATGCGGTGGCCGTCCTGGTCCACGCTCGTCAGGTCGATGAGGGGGTACGCGGCCACGTCCGTGTCGTCGTAGCCGACGACGGAGACCTGGTCGGCGGCGAGCCCCAGTTCGGCCATCGCCCGCAGGACCGCCAGGGCGAGGGCGTCGTTGCCGGCGAAGATGGCGATCGGCGCTGCCGCCTGTTCGAGCAGACGGCGGGCGACCGAGTGGGCCGAGTCGCCGATCTGGTTGGCCGACTGGTCCGCCTCGTCGATGGCGTGGACCGCGGCGCGGTGTTCGAGGCCGAGGTCGCGCATGGTCTCCTGGTAGCCGACGACGCGCAGTCGGTGGGGCGTGTCGGAGAAGTGGGGGCCGTTGACCGAGGTCAGGTGGTAGATGGAGCGGTGGCCGAGGTCGTAGAGGTGGCGGACGGCCAGCCCGGCGCCGAAACGGTCATCGCCGACGAGGGTGTCATAGCCGGCGGCGGAGTGGACGCCGAGCCCGACGACGGGCACATACGCGTTCAATTCCTCCAGGCGGCCCAGCGACTCGGCCGAGGCGTGGGCGACGAGGCCGTCGACTTGGCGGTCGGCCAACGCCTCGATGGCGGTGCGCTCGGAGCCGGGAGTGGCGTCGGACGGGGCGACGATGAGGTTGTACCGCGTGCCGGCCAGGGACGACAGGATGCCGTCGACGACGCGGTTGAAGAACGTGTCCCGCAGGGTGTTGTGATGGTTGGGGATCGCCAGCCCGATGGTGTACGTCTGGGAGCGCAGCCCGCGGGCGGCGACGAGCGGGCGGTAGCCCAGTTCCGCCACCGCCGCCTCGACCTTGGCGCGCATCTCGGCGCTGACGCCGTACGCGTCGCGGATCACCCGTGACACCGCCGCCCTGGACACGCCCGCCCTCCGGGCGACGTCGAGAATCGTCGGCCGCCGGGTCAGGTCTTCGCCCATGGCCCCTCCGTTCCCTGCGCGCCAACATACCAGGGCGCCGACGCGCTGGGGAGCGCTCCGGGCGACATGGCCACGCGGGCGCGGCTGAGGCGCGCTCCGCGCTCCGCGCCGTCAGGAGTGTCAGGTCGTGAACGTGACGGCGTCGTGGGTGTCGTCCGTCTCCGGGTCGAACTCCATCTCCATGTCGTTGATGTCAACGGTTTCGCAACCGACGTAGAGCTCGAGCGAGTCGCCGTCGGCCAGGGTGCCCGCCGGCAGGTCCATGATGCCGCCGCCGACGATCAGCCCCATGTTGGCGTCGGCCGACTTGGCGTTGAACTCGAATTCCATGGGGGTCAGGGGCGCGCCGGAGTGGTTCTCCAGCGTGAACAGGAACTTGACGGCGGTCTTGTCGCCCCAGTAGTAGATCTTGTCCGGGGTGAAGACTTCAGGCGGCCCCATCGTGACCGTTGTGCCGTCCGGCCACATGAACGTCTGGCCGAACTTGGGGTTG
>JAISTC010000097.1 GCA_031272805.1 Propionibacteriaceae bacterium | reverse complement strand
GAGCTGCCGAGCACGACGACGCCGATCTCGCGCTCGTCCAGGTTGAGGGCGATGCCGAGGGTGCCGTTGGCGAACTCCAGCAGCTCGTTGGCCATCGCCGAGGGCAGACCCTCGACCTTCGCGATGCCGTCCCCGGAGGTCACGACGTAGCCGATCTCCTCCTCGCTCGCGGCCGTGACCTGGAAGTCGTGGACGTACTTGTCCAGCGCGGCCCGGATATCGCCGGCTTTGATCGCCAATTCCGCCATCGAAAGGTCCTTATCTCGTGAGGTGTGTGCTTACGTCAGGTGGCGCCGGGCCTCGGCCAGGCGCGCGGTCATCGTGCCGTCGATGACGTCGTCCCCCAGTTCGACCCGGGCGCCGCCGAGGATCGCGGGGTCGACGACCTCCTCGATCGTGACGGACCGGCCGGCCCGCTTGGCCAGCGTCGCCGCCAGGCGGGTCCGCTGGGCGGCGGTCAGGGGTTTGGCCACGGTCACGACCGCGACCTGCGCGCTCGTGATCTGCCCGGCCAGGTCGAGGTCGCGCGCGATGGCGTCCTCGAACGTGGCGGCGTGGGTGACGGCGGCGTGTTCGGCCAGGGCCAGCGTCTGCGGCAAGACCTTGGCGCCCAGGACGGACTGGACGAGGCCGCGCCGGGTGTCGGGCTGGACAGTGAAGTCCGTCACGGCGCGCCGGAGCTCCGGCGCCTTGGAGATGAGCTGGCCGGCCGCGAACAGCTCGTCGACGACCTGGCCGAGCCGGCCCTCGGCCTGCGCCCAGAGCCAGACCGCCCTGATGCCCTGGCGCTCCAGGGCCCGGACCAGCGCGTGGCCGTCCGACCAGTTGGTCGCCGCGGCCGCCTGGACGACCGTCAGCGCGGCCGGCGTGACCTTGGCGCCGAACAGGGCCGCCACAACCTGGTGCCGGACGTCGACGGCGGTCGACGGGTCCGACAGGGCCCGGCGGAGGAACGGGTTGCCGTCGAGGACCCGGGCCACGGCGAGGAGGTCCTCGGCGGTCGGCCCGTCGGGGGTCACGCCGTCGAGGGCCCGGTCGAGGGCCTGGGTGCGGGTCGGTACAGCGCCAGTCATCGGTCTCTTATGCCTTCGCGGTCTCTTGGTCGAGTTCGGCCAGGAAGCGGTCGACGGCGCTCTGCGCCCGGGCGTCGTCCGCCAGCGACTCGCCCAGGATCTTCCCGGCCAGCGTCGTGGCGAGGCCGCCGATCTCGCCCTGGAGCTCGGCCAGCGCGTGGGACTTCTCGGCCTCGAGCTGGGCGCGGGCCGTCGCGGCGACGCGCTCGGCGTCCTCCTCCGCCTGCTTCCGGGCCTTCGTCCGGATCTGGGCGGCGGCGCCCCGGGCTTCCTCGCGGATGGCCGCGGCCTCGTCCTGGGCCCCGGCCAGCTTGGCCCGGTACTCGGCGAGCGCCGCGTCGGCTGCCGCCTGCTTGCGCTCCGCCTCCTCGATCGCGCCCCGCGTGACGGCGGTGCGGCGGTCGTAGAGATCCTCGAACGCGGGCGCCACCTTGAGCTTCACCACGACGAGGATGACCGCGAACAGGACGACGCCGACGACCAGCTCCGAGAGGTGTTCGGGCAGCAGCGGCCCGAGGTTGATGCCTTCGAGCGGGTACATCGCCGGACTAGCCCTGGAAGACGAAGGCGAGGGCGATGCCGATGATCGCGAGGGCCTCGACGACGGCGAAGCCGATCCACGCGGTCGACAGCATGGCGCCGCGGGCCTCGGGCTGGCGGGCCGTGCCGTTGATGACCGACGAGAAGATCCACGCCACACCGAGCGCGGGGCCGAGAGTCGCCAGGCCGTAGCCGATGATCGCGATCGAGCCGGTGATTTCCAGCAGATTCATGGTGTTCCTTTCGGGATGTCGGGCGGACCCGGGCTCAGTGCTCCTCGGCCAAGGACGAGGAGACGTATTGGGCAGTCAGGACGGTGAAGATATAGGCCTGGAGGCAGGCCACGAGGAGTTCGATGGCGAAGACGAAGAAGCTCATGAGGAGCGCCAGGCCGCCGGCCACGTTCCAGACGGGCGAGTAGCCGGTCGACGACGAGCTGGTGGCGAACAGGAGCCACGAGCCGCCGACGACGAAGACCATGACGACGAGGTGGCCGGCGAACAGGTTGGCGAAGAGACGCAGCCCCAGCGTCAGCGGCCGGACGATGATGTTGGAGAGGAACTCCAGCGGGATGACGAGCCAGGCCAGCCAGATCGGCACGCCGTGCGGCAGCGTGGCCGAGCGGAGGTAGCCGAAGAAGCCCTTCTTCTTGATGCCGACGCCGTTGTAGAGCAGCCACGACAGGATCGCCAGGCCCCAGGCGAAGCCGACCTTGGAGAAGGTCGGGAACATGAACAGGAACGTCTCGCCCATCAGGTTGTTGACGAGGATGAAGCTGAACAGGGCCACGAGGTACGGCACGTAGCGCTGGTAGTCGTGGCCGATCAGGTCACGCGCGACGCCGTTGCGGATCAGGTTGTAGGCGTACTCGCCCAAGAATTGGCGCTTGGAGGGGATGACGCCGTTCTGGTTCGGGTCGGCCGACGCGGTCTTACGGGGTTTGACGATGAGCCAGAAGCCGATGACCAACAGGGCGCCGATGACGGCCTGGGCGATGTGGTTGGTCAGCCAGATGTCGGTCCACGTCGGGGAGTACGAGCAGCCCTCGATCGCCTCCCAACCGTCGTGGCAGGACTGGTACGCCGCGGAGGGGAACAGGGGACGGGACTCGAACGCGCCGACGCCGAACTCGGGCGCGCTGCCTTCCAGCAGCGTCAGGGCGGGACCCATACCCCCTCCTTTGCGAGCCTCTCGGGCCGACCGTCTACGGGCGGGCGCCGAAGCGCCGGATGATGAGGTAGACCCCCAAGGCGAGGCCGAGGATCAGCCCGGCGGGGAGCAGGAAGCCCGTTCCCAACCAGCGATCGGCCAACCAGCCGAGGCCCCCGTAGAGGAGGACGCCCGAGAGGATGTAGGACAGAGCGGTGATGCCGTCGCCGTCATTGCCCTTCGGATCGCTCATCGCCGATCAACCTATCAGGCGAAACGGCGTTCGTCATGCCCTGTTCGGGCGGCGTCTCAGCAGGTGGATCGAAGATCGGGATGCGGGCGCGGCGGAAGGCCAGGACCAGCCCGGCGACCCAGCCGAGGACGCCCGCCAGCACGCCGAGGAACAACCAGGCGGCGGCGAAACCGCGCGCCGACAGGCCCCGGATGAGGAGCGTGGCGACCAGGACCTGGAGCGCGTAGGTGGTCAATGCCACACCGAGGATCGTCCGCGGATCGAGCCGGGCGGCCAGTACTTGGGCGGTGTGGCCGAGGGCGAAGAAGACGAGGGTGACGGCGGCGCCGAGGGCGGTGGCGACGCCGTCGTCAGGCCCGGCCACGATCAGCGCCAGGCCGACGGCCGCCAGGCCCAGCGCCGTGGCGGCCACGGCGGCCGCCTGGCCCAGGCGCCAGCCCACGTCGGCCAGCCAGTGGCTCATGGCTGCGCCGGGCCCGTCGTCGGCGCGGGGCCGACGGCCTCCGCCAGGTCGCGGGCCGCGGCGCGCCCGTCGTCGGCTTCCCGCCGGCGCGGCCACAGCGTGACGGTGGCGGTCGTGACGAGGACGACGGCGACGACGGCGACCGTCAGGCGCGTCGGCCACATGCCCAGCGCCAGGATGCCGAACGACACGAGGGCCGCCCAGACGTACATGAGGAGGACGGCGCCGACGTGGGAGTGGCCGCGCTGGAGGAGGCGGTGGTGGAGGTGTTGCTTGTCGGCGCGGAACCACCACTGGCCGCGCCAGGTCCGGCGGACGAACGCCAGGACCAGGTCGAGCAGCGGCAGCGCCAGGACGGCCAGCGGCAGGATCAGCGGCATCAGCGTGGCCAGGAGGTTGTTCGAGAGCGCCGGCTGGGCGAACGGGTCGATCTGGCCGGTCATGGAGACGGCCGACGACGCCATCAGGAGGCCGAGGAGCATCGAGCCGGAGTCGCCCATGAACATGCGCGCCGGGTGGAAGTTGTGGGGCAGGTAGCCGAGGCAGACGCCGCAGATGGCGACGGAGACGACGGACGCGCCCATGGCGCGGATCAGCGAGCCCTCGACCGACAGCCAGTAGGCGTAGACGAAGAACGCCCCCGCGCCGATGACGACGACGCCGGCGGCCAGGCCGTCGAGGCCGTCGATGAAGTTGATGGCGTTCGTGATGAGGAAGATGAGGAAGATCGTCACGAGGATCGACGTCGACTGGCCGACCGTCAGGAGGCTGTCGGACCAGGGGATCCAGAACAGCCGGACGCCGAGGAGGACCGTCACGCCCGCCGCCAGAACCTGCCCGGCCGCCTTGAGCAGGGGCGAGAGTTCTATCAGGTCGTCGAGGACGCCGACGCAGCAGATGACCGTGGCGCCGCCGAGGATGGCGGCGGACTGGCGGAAGGGGTCGTTGTCGGTCCCGGTGTAGCGGGTCAGGAAGACCAGCCGCCACGATACGAGGAACGCCGCGGCCACCCCGCCGAGCATGGCCAGCCCGCCGAAGTACGGGATGGCGTGGTCGTGGACGTCCCGGCCGCGGACGCGGGCCACGGCGCCCGTGCGCAGGGCGAGCGACCGGCAGGCCGGCGCCAGGACGAACGTGACGGCGAACCCGACCAGCAAGACCAGCATGTACTCGCGCACTCCCCCATCCTGCCACGGGGCCCGGAGCCGAGGTGCCAGCCCAGGCCGAGGTGTCAGGCTCCCTGGCCTTGGCGAGGAACGAGCGAAGGCCATGGGGTCGGGCACGGTGGCTACGGAGCGAGGAACGAGCGACAGCCACCGGGCCTGACACCGTGGCCGCCCGGACAACAATGCCGCTTGTTACAGCCCAACCTCCACAGCCCCCTGCCGCAGGACCGTCGGCTCCCCCAGGAACGACACGATGGTCGACGGCACCGGCCCCGGCGTCGGACCCCCGTCCACATACAGCGTCACGCTGTCGCCGAGTTGCCCTGCCGCCTCCGCCACGGTCGTGGCCGGCGGCGCGTCGTGGCGGTTGGCGGAACTGGTGGCCAGCGGCCCGGTCCGGCGCAGGATCGCACGCAGCGCGGCGTGACC
>JAISTC010000092.1 GCA_031272805.1 Propionibacteriaceae bacterium | reverse complement strand
GGTCACGCGGGGAGCCGGGTCGGCGGGTGCGGCGGGTTCGGCAGCCCACGTCCCGGGGTTGCCGGGGGCGACGTGGACCGCGCCGACGGCGGGATCGCGCGCCAGGGCCAGGGCGAGCGCGTGCTCCCGCCCGCCGGAGCCGATAACAAGCACAGTCAGAGTCACGGTGGCGAGCCTACCGGGGTACGGCCACGGGGTCGGGCCAGGCCACGGGGTCGGGCACGCTGGCTACGGAGCGAGGAACGAGCGACAGCCAGCGGGCCGGACACCGTGGCCCAGGGGGTGTGTCTTCAGCGGCGCCACGGTGTCAGGCCCCGTGGCTGCCGCTCGCAGAGCTCGCTCCGTAGCCACGGTGCCCGACCCCCTGGCTGTCCTTCGGTACGCTCGGCGTGACGACAAGGAGGAACCCTATGACTGTGCCGAATGTGCTGGCCCAGCGGTATGCGTCGGCCGCGCTCCGGGAACTGTGGTCGCCGGAGCACAAGATCGCGCTCGAGCGTGACCTGTGGATCACCGTGTTGGAGGCCCAGCGTGACCTCGGCGTGGACTTCGGCGGCGACGACCCCGACGCCGTCATCGCGGCGTACCGGGCCCACGCCGGCGAGATCGACCTCGCCTCGATCGACGCCCGCGAGCGCGTCACGCGCCACGATGTCAAGGCGCGCATCGAGGAGTTCAACGCGCTGGCCGGCTACGAGCACATCCACAAGGGCATGACGTCGCGGGACCTGACCGAGAACGTCGAGCAGGCCCAAGTCCTGGCGTCGCTCAAGCTCGTCCGCTCGCGCACGGTCACGATCCTCGTCCAGCTGGCGCGCCTGGCCGCCCAGTACGCCGACCAGCCGCTGACCGGCCGGTCGCACAATGTGGCCGCCCAGATCACGACGCTCGGCAAGCGCTTCGCCACGGTCGCCGACGAGCTCCTCCAGGCGCTCGGCCGCCTCGACGCGCTCATCGCCCGCTACCCCGCCCGCGGCATCAAGGGCCCGATGGGCACGGCGCAGGACATGCTCGACCTGCTCGGCGGGGACGCGGCCCGGCTCGCCGAACTCGAGCACCGCGTGACAGCCCGGCTCGGCTTCGCCCACGTCCTGGTGTCGACCGGCCAGGTGTACCCGCGGTCGCTCGATTTCGAGGTCACGACCGCGCTGGCCCAGCTCGCCGCCGCGCCGTCGAACCTCGCCACGACCATCCGGCTGATGGCCGGCCACGAGCTCGTCACGGAGGGCTTCAAGCCCGGCCAGGTCGGCTCGTCCGCGATGCCGCACAAGATGAACACGCGCAGTTGCGAGCGGGTCAACGGGCTGGCGGTCATCCTCCGGGGGTATGTGTCGATGACCGGGGAGCTGGCGGGCGACCAGTGGAACGAGGGGGACGTGTCGTGCTCGGTCGTGCGGCGCGTGGCGCTGCCGGACGCGTTCTTCGCGTTCGACGGGCTGGTCGAGACATTCCTGACGGTCCTGGCGGATTTCGGCGCGTTCCCGGCCGTGATCGAGGCGGAGCTGGCGCGCTACCTGCCGTTCCTCGTGACCACGAAAGTGTTGATGGCGGCCGTGCGGAAGGGCGTCGGCCGGGAGACGGCGCATGAATTGATCAAGGGTCACGCGGTGGCGGCCGCCCTGCGGCTGCGCGAGCAGCCGGGGCCGAACCCGCTGTTGGACGAGCTGGCGGCGGATACTGCCCTGCGGCTCAGCCGGGCGGAGTTGGACCGTTTGGTGACCGCGCCGCTGGAGCTGACGGGCGCGGCCGGCGCGCAAGTGGCAGCAGTAGTCCGGGCCGTCGAGCAGTTGGCCGCCGCCAACCCCGAGGCCGCAGCGTACCGACCCGGCTCGATCGTGTAGCCCGTCATCCTCCGCGCAGGAACGTCATCCTGCGCGGAGGCGCGCCAGCGCCGGAGTCGCAGGACGGCGCGGGCCGAGGCCCCACCCCACACCGTCATCCTGCGCGGAGGCGGCGCGGGCCGAGGAACGAGGCCCCCTGCCGCCGGAGTCGCAGGATCTACCCGTCACCTGGTCGTCTCGTCTGACGGGTAGATCCTGCGACTCCGGCCCTAGCGGGCCTCCGCGCAGGATGACGGTCGCCACGCAGGATGACGGGGGGGTACTACTGCCCGAGCGGCGCCTCAACCACTGGCACGTACAGCGCGTGGCCGCCCACGCCGTGACCCAGGCGTGACTCGAATAGCGTCGCCGTCGTCACGGTCCACTCCGGTCCCCGGTAGACGGCCAGGGCTTTGAGCGGTTCGTGCAGGCCGGCGCGGGCGGCTTGGCGGGAGATGGTCAGGTGCGGGCGATGGGCCTGGCCCGATTCGTCGCCGTCCGGCTCGAACCAGAGTCCGCGCACGTCCGCGGCCAGCCGCTTCAGCGCGGGCAGCGCGCCCGCCACGCCGACCCAGGCCGTGCGGGAAGAAAACGTGCCGGCGCCCGCCAGTTCGAGGGCGAACGGGGCGTGCTCTGTCACGAGGTCTGCGAAGTCCGCGGCCAGCCGCGGCACGTCGCCCTCGGGCACCTCGCCGAAGAACGCCAGCGTGACGTGCCACGTGGAGCGCGGCGTGCGCGGGTTGCGCTGCCCCGCACGTGACGGAATGACCTGGTCCAGGGCGTGTTCCAGATGGTCCAGGACAGACGGCGGCGGCACGATCGCGGCAAACAGGCGCATACCCACCATTGTCCCCCAGGCCGAGGCATCCCCCAGGCCGAGGTGTCAGGCGCCCCCGCCCTGGCGAGGAACGAGCCCAGGCGGGGGCACCTGATACCGCGGCCGACCCCAGACAACCCCCACCGGCCGCTCGTCGCGTCGACCACCTCCAGCGGCGCGGGAGCGACGCGATCGGCCCGACCGCCGTCTTCTGCTCAGTAGCAGCCCGGCGGGTCGCCGTGGGCGTCGCACCAGGCGTAGAACCGGTCGGCGGCCGCCAGGAACTCGCTGTAGTCCGCCGTGAACACGGTTTCCCACGTGTCCAGGTCGACCGTGACCCAGTACAGCCAGTCGCCGTCGGCGGGGTGGAGGGCCGCGTCGAGCGCCGCGGCGCCGGGGTTGCCGATCGGGCCGGCGGGCAGGCCAGGGTTGCGGTAGACGTTGTACGGGGTGTCGGCCTGCTGCTGGGCCAGCGTCACGGCGTCGTCGTACGGCACGCCCTCCGCCATCAGCCGCCCGTAGCGGTAGGCGGTTTCGACGCCCAGGGGCGTGCCGCCGGCGAGGCGGTTGTAGATCGCCCGCGCGGCCTTGCGCTGGTCGTCCGGCGACTTGACCTCGGCCTGGACGATGCTGGCCACGGTCACGACCTCCAGCGGCGTCAGGCCCAGGTTGGCCGCGCCCTCCTCCAGGTCGAGCGCGGCGGCCGTGGCGCTGAACTGGGCGGTCATCTGGGACAGGAGGGCGGTGGCCGCCGCGTCGAGGTCGGCCGGGTCGAGGTCGGCTGGGTCGGTGTTGACGGGGAACGTGTAGGTGCCTGGGAAGAGGAAGCCCTCGACGCCGGCCGCGTAGGCGGGCAGGCCGATGGCCGCCGCGGCCGCCCGGTCGAGGTCGGCTTCAGTGAGGCCGGTCTGCGCGGCCAGGGACGGCCTGAATTGGTCGACCCACCGCTGCCCCGCGGCCACCTCCACGGGCAGCCCCGTCACGCTGGGCGCGGCCGAGGGAGTTGGAGCGGGGCTGGGAGTGGGCGAAGCGGGGATGGGGGTCGCGGGAGTGGGCGTCACGCTGCCCGTCACGTCCGCCGTCGGCCCCAGCGGCGGGGCGGACCCCTCTCCCACGCCCCACCACCGCCAGGGCTGCGCCACGATGAGACCGGCGGCCACGAGCGTGACGACGACGGAGAGGACCACCCAGGCCCCGCGCCCGCGGCGCGGCACAGCCCGCCGCGGCCCACCCGCCCCAGTCCCCGAGGCTACGGTCATGCCGCCACCCTAGCCCCAGGGCCATGGGGTCGGGCACGCTGGCTACTGAGCGAGGCACGAACGATCTCCAGCGGGCCCGACACCGTGGCCCGGCGGGAGTGTCTGCCACAGCGGCCGAGGTGTCAGCCCAGGCCGAGGTGTCAGGCTCCCCCGCCTTGGCGAGGCACACGTCATCCTGCGCGGAGGCGCGCCAGCGCCGGAGTCGCAGGACCAGGCGGGGGAACCTGATACCGCGGCCGCCCCCACACACAATCCCCACCGGCCGAGGTATCAGATGCCGCCGCCCGGGCTCGTTCCTCGCCAAGGCCGCGGCATCCGACACCTCGGCCTCATGTGCGCAGAGGAGGCCGCGGGGTGTCCCGCGGCCTCCTCTGCGTTGGTTGGGCTTAGTCCTCCTTGCGGCGGCGGGCTGCTGCCAAGAGCAGCAGGCAGCCGATCAGCAGGGACAACGCGCCGGCGCCGACTTCGGTCGGGTTGACCAGCGAGCCCGTGACCTTCAGCGTGTCGGCCACCGTGAACTCCGCCTTGCCCAGACCCGACGTCTCGCCGATCAGCGTGACGTCGTGCGCGCCCAGGTCCGCCCCCATGGGGATGGTCCAGGTCACGGTCACCACGCCGTCCTTGTCCGCCACGGCCTCGCCGAGGTCGACCGGCGTCGAGTGCATGATCGCGCGCACCTTCTCGCCCGGCTCGAAGTACCGGCCCGTGGCCGTCTGCTCCGCGCCGCGCCGGACCGTCGCCGCCGTCACCGTGACCGCCTTGACGCGCACCGTCTTCGCGGCCGTCTGGCCATGCTCGTCGGTCACCGTCACGGTCACCCGGTCGCCCGGCTCGAACGGCTGGGCCGGCGTGCAGGAGTACGCACCACTGCCGTCCGCCTTCGTCTCGCAACGAACATTGCCGTTCTCGTCCGTGATGACGACGCTCGCACCCGGCTCCGCCGCACCCGACACCGTGGCGTCGTCCGACGTGTCGACCGTCGGCACGCTCGGCGCCGTCGGGGTCACGCTCGGGCTGGCCGTCGCGGTCGCCGTCGGCTCCGCGCTCGGCGTCGCCGTCGGCTCGGCGGTCGGCTCGGCACTCGGCTCCACCGTGGCCTCCGGCGTCACGCTCGGCGTCACGTCAGCAGTCGGCGTCACGCTCGGGCTCGGGCTCGGCGTCACGCTCGGGCTCGGCGTCACGCTCGGGCTCGGGCTCGGCGTCGGCGACGGGCTGGGCGTCGGGCTCGGCGAGGGCGTGGGCTTGGTGTCCACGGTCACGCCGACCTTGGTCTCGTCCGACACGTTGCCGGCCGGATCGGTTGCCACGACCGTGATCTCGTGATCGCCGTCGTCCAAAGGACCGGGCAGCGTGCACTCGTAGTGGCCGGCCTTGTCCGCCTCGCAGGTCACCGAATGACCCGCGTCGTCGGACACCGTCACCTTCGAGCCCGGCTCCGCCGTGCCCTCGACCGTCGGCTGATCCGTGTCAATCGACTCACCCGGCTGCGGCTTGATCACCGTCGGCGCACCCGGCGCCTCCGTATCGACCGTCACCGTCACCGTCGTCTCGTCCGACACGTTGCCGGCCGGATCGGTCGCCACGACCGTGATCGTGTGATCGCCGTCGTCCAGCGGCTCGGTCCCGGGCAGCGTGCACTCGTAATGGCCGGCCTTGTCCGCCTCGCACGTCACCGAATTGCCCTTATCGTCCGTCACCGTCACCGTCGACCCCGGCTCGGCGGTCCCTTCGACCGTCGGCTGGTCCGTGTTGATCGGCTCGCCCTCGGCGGGCTTCGTCACGACCGGCGCGGCCGGCGGAGTCGGCGGGGTCGGGTCAACCGGCTCATCGTCCGTGTTCTTGACCGTCACGTCGATCACGGTCGAATCGGACACATTGCCCGCCGGATCGGTCGCCGTCACGCTAATCGTCACGTCGGAGCCGTCGTCAGGCGTGTTCGGCAGCGTGCAGGAGTACGTCCCGTCCGCCTGCGCTTCCGCCACACACTTGTTGCCGTCGCCGGCGTCCACCGTCACGGTCGAGCCCGGTTCGGCCGTCCCGGCGACGGTCGGCGGGTCCAGCTTGGCGGTACCGTCCTCCGACGGCCGCGGCGAGTCGACCGTCGGCGCCACAGGCGCCTCGGTATCGACCGTCACCGTGACCGTCGTCTCGTCCGACACGTTGCCGTCCGGATCGGTCGCCGTCACGGTGATCGTGTGATCGCCGTCGTCCAGCGGCTCGGTCCCGGGCAGCGTGCACTCGTAATGGCCCGTGACGTTATCGGCCGAACAGGTCACGCTGTTCCCGGCATCGTCCGTCACCGTCACCGTCGACCCCGGCTCCGCGGTCCCGGAGACCGTCGGCTGGTCCGTGTTGATCGGCTGGCCGTCGGCCGGCTTCTCCACGACCGGCGCGGCCGGCGGCGCCGGCGGCGCAGGCGGCAAAGGCGGCTCCGTCGGCTCACCCGGCTCGGGCTCCGTGTCGACCGTCACGACGACGACCACCGGCACGGACTCATTGCCCGCCGGGTCCGTCGCCGTCACGCTGATGGCATGGGCACCGTCGTCCAGGGCGGGCAGCTCGTCGCAGCTCCACTCCCCCGTGACGGCGTCGGCCTCGACACTGCAGACCACCTTGCCGTCGACCACCACGGTGACCGACGAGCCCGGTTCCGCGGTGCCGTTGACGACCGGGTCGGCCACGTCGAGGGTCGAGCCTTCGGCCGGCGACAGGACGACCGGCGCGTCCGGCGCGGTGTTGTCGACCGTGACGGTCACGACCGTCGGGTCGGAGTCGTTCCCGGCCGGGTCGGTCGCCGTCACCGTAATGGTCACGTCCTCCCCGTCCGGCAGCGCGTCGGGCAGCGTGCAGGAGTACGCCCCCTGATCGTCGGCCTCGGCCACACACAGGTTGCCGTTGCCGGCATCGACCGTCACCTTCGACCCCGGCTCGGCGGTCCCGGAGACCGTCGGCGGCTCGAGGTTGGCCGTGCCCTCGGAAGACGGCGCCGGCCGATCCACCAAGGGCGAGGAAGGCGCGTCCGAGTCCACGTCGAAGGTCTGGACCTTCGGGTTGCCCTCGTTGCCGGCCGGGTCCGTCTGGACGACGACCAGGGTGTGGGAACCCTCGTCGAACGTGGTCGAGGCCTCGCAGGTCCACGCGCCGCTGGCATCGGCGGTCGCCGTGCAGAGCGTCTGGCCACCCTCGGACACCGTCACGGTCGCGCCGGGCTCGGCGGTGCCGCCGATGACGATGCCGTTCTCGGTCGAGACCGAGCCGTCGGCGGGCGTCGTAATGGCCAGCAGCGAGTCGTCGGGCGGGGTCACGTCGACCGTGATCTCCACGGTCGTGCCGTCGGACGTGTGGCCGGCCGGGTCGGTCGCGGTCACGACCAACTCGTGCGGGCCCTCGTCCAGGCTCGGGCGGCAGCTCCAGGTCCCGTCGGCGCCGACCAGGGCCGAGCAGAGGACCTCGTCGCCGTCCCTGACCTCGACGGTCGAGCCGGGCTCGGCCGTCCCGGCGAACTCCGGCGTCTGGCTGTCGACGGCCTGGTCGGGAGCGGGCTGGACCACGACGGGCGCGTCCGGCGCCGTCGTGTCGACGGTCACCGTGACCGGCGCGGACGGCTCGGACGGGTGGTTCGACGGGTTGGTCTCGACCGCCGTGTAGGTATGCGAGCCATCCGAAGACCCAGCCGCACCGCCGGCGATGTCGACCGTGCAGGACCACGTCAGATCGGTCTTCACCGTCGTCGTGCAGACGGCCGTGTCGCCGTCCATGATCGTGACGGGGTCGCCCGCCTCGGAGCCGGTACCGGAGAACGTCACCTCCGAGTCGCCGAGCAGGTCGCCGCTGGACGGCCCGGTGATGACGGGCGCGTTCGGCGTGTCCTCGTCCACGAAGTGGACGGTGGCGGGCGAGCCGGTCATCTCGACCGGGATCGGCCCGGGCGCCGGGGTGAACGTCATCTCGTTCTCCGCCTCGGACACCAGGATGAAGATCCGCGCCTCGTGCTCGCCCTCGACCCGCGACGCGAACGCCACGATCGTGTGGCCGAACGCGTCGGTCGGCTCGATCGAGTCGGCGACGGACAGCGCGCTGTCGTCGGTCTTGACGACCACCGGGATCCCCGCCACGGGGTTGCCCATCTGGTCGAACACGTAGACGTGGACGAGGTCGTGGTCGTCCGGCCGCGTCGACTGGTAGTCCGGGTTGACCTGCAGGCGGCTGCGGCGCGAGTTCGGGACATCCGAGCCGGGCACGCAGTCCCCGACGCAGGGCGCCCCGGACACGAAGTGCAACGCGACCGGCGACGACTGGGATCCGGCCGGCGCCGCCACGTCGGGCTGCGGCGTGAACTGGATGTCGGCGCCCGTCTGGGCGACGACGACCCGCGCCAGCCGCTCCCCGGCGACCGTCGACGTGAACGACAGCCGCGCGTGGCCGGCGTTGTCGGTCAGGACGTCGCCGCCGACGGCGGTCAGCCCGGACGACGCGCCCGCCGCGCCCAGCCCGGCGATGGCCACCCCGGTCACGGGGTTGCCCAGCCGGTCGAACAGGTAGGCGTCGACCACGTCGGCCGCGACCCCGTCGGCGAAGGCGCCGTCGGCCGCGACCTCGATCCGGCTGCGCCGGGAGTTGGGCACGTCGGCGTCCGGCGCGCACAGTCCGACGCAGGCGTCGCCCGCCGTGAACGTCAGGTTGACGGGCGAGCCGGCCGGCTGGACGCCGTCCGCGAAGACGGTCGCCTTGAGGACGCCCGCCTCGGTCGAGGCGTAGGCGATGGTCGACGTGCCGTCGCCGTCCGTGGCCCGGATGCCGGGCTGGACGCGCAACGAGGCGGGCCGGGCGGCGGTCGAGTCGACCGGGACACCCACGACGGGGTTGCCGTACTGGTCGTAGGCCCAGACCTTGGCCAGGTCGGTGGCCGCGCCGTCGGCCGGCTGGCCGTCGGTCACGACCGCGACCTTCGTGACGTGGCCCGCGGCCTTGGCCGCGTCGTCGGGCGTGCAGCCCTCACCGCAGATGTCGCCCGCGGTCCACGTCGCCGTCTCGGCTTGGCCGACGTAGCCGTCGGCGATCTCCGCCGTCACGAGGTACGTCCCGGCGACCGTCGACTCGACCAGCGCCTCGCACCGGCCCTTGCGGTCGGTCCGGCAGGAGGTCTGGCCCTCCGGCGACCCGGCGGGCGCCTTGACCCAGGCCGGCCCGGCCGGCGTCAGGGCGAACGTCACGACGGCGTCCTTGACGGGCTCGTCGAAGAGGTCGCGCACGACGGCGGCGGCCCGGTACTGGTGGGCCACGCCGCTGCCGACCGCGAGCGGCGCGGACACGTCGCCGGAGGCCGGCGTCAGCGTGAAGGTCGAGTGCGTGTCGTCGCCCTGGCCACCGCCGAAGCCGATGGTCACGGGGTAGGCGGGCGCCTGCCCGGCGACCGTCACCTGGACCTCGTAGAAGCCCGGCTTGTCCGCCGTGAAGTTGACCAGCGTGGTGCCGTTGGCGTCGGTCGGCGCGATGGCGTCGGCCGCCGCGGCCGTGACGTGGCGCGGCCCGGCGGCCGTCGCCTTGACGCCGGCCACGGGGTTGCCGTGCTTGTCGTAGGCGAAGACGCGGACCTGGTCGGCCTCGACCCCGTCGGCCAGCGCACCGTTGTACGCCACCTCGACGTGGGTCGTCAGCGCCGGGTCGAGCCCGGCGTCCGGGACGCAGGTCCCGGCGCAGACGGACCCGGCCGTGAACGTGACGTCCAGCGGGCTGCCGACCAGCTCGGCGCCGGTCCAGAAGCCGTGGACAGGGAAGGTCCCGGCCTTGGCCGACGTCACGCGGACCGTGCAGTCGCCGGTCACCAGCGTCGAGCAGGAGTCGAGGCCGTTGCCGAAGCTCAGGCCGGCCGCCTCGAACGTCACGACGACGCCCTCGACGCCGTCGCCCGACGCCGCCTCGGCGTGGGCCTTGAGCGTGATCCAGCCGTCGGCCGGCGCGGTCGTGGCGGCCGCGGACAGCGTCACCTTGGCCGGAGCCCCGGCCGTGAAGCCGAGGTTCAGCGGCGAGCCGGGCGCCGTCGTGCCGCCGACCGTGACGTCGGCCGTGTACTGGCCGCCGGACGTCGCCGTGAAGGCGAGGCGGGCCGTGCCGTCGGCGCCGGTCCGGCCGGACGGCGTCAGGGCGGTCAGGCCCTGGCTGGGCTGGACTGCGAAGTCGAGCGACAGCGGGTTGCCGTACTTGTCGTAGGCGTACAGGATCGCCTCGTCGGTCGCCATGCCGTCGGCCTCGGCGCCGTTGCTGACGCGCTCGACGCGCGTCTTGTTGGCCGGGTCCTTGGGCGTGCAGCCGGCGACGCAGAGGCCGCCTGCCTTGAACGAGAGCTGCTGCGGCGAGTCCTTGACCTCGGTCGGCTGGCCGTTGACCGTGAGGGTGGCGGCGACGCCGAAGTCGGCGGCCACGGAGCTCGTGATGCCGACGGCGCACGTGCCGTCGTCCTTGGTCGTGCAGGTCGTGTCGAGCAAACCGTTGCCCGTGAAGCGGCCGGGCGCGATGGTCCGGAACGCGGCTTGGGCGCCCGCCACGGGCAGGCCGTCGGCGCTGAGCACGTGGACGGTCGCCGTGTACGGCGTGTCGACGCTGATCGGCGCGGTCTGGCCGGCCGGCGGGGCGACGGTCAGGTACGACTGGGTCGCGTCGGGCTGCGTGGCCACGAAGGTCACGCCGAGCGTGGCGCCCGCAAACCCGCTGCCGGTCTGGTTGATCGTCGTGTGGACGGTGTACGTCCCGGCCTTCGTGGCGGTCCAGGAGAACTGGGCCGTGCCGTCGG
This sequence comes from Propionibacteriaceae bacterium, assembly GCA_031272805.1. Classification (GTDB taxonomy): domain Bacteria; phylum Actinomycetota; class Actinomycetes; order Propionibacteriales; family Propionibacteriaceae; genus WQYJ01. The sequence continues at coordinate 22,511 of JAISTC010000092.1, read as the reverse complement.
CGCCGGTGGTCCCGGCCTGCGCGGCGCTCTCCAGCTCCGGCGCCCACGCCGTCACGGCCACGCCCTTGAGCGGGTTGCCGTAGGCGTCGTAGACGTAGGCCGTGGCGATGTCGCGGGCCTTGCCGTTGGCGGTGGCGTTGTCGGTCGTGACCTCGACGCGCGTGACGTGGCTCTCGTCGGCCGGGAAGCAGTTGACGAAGCAGGGGTTGGTGCCCGCCGTGAACTCGAACTCCGGCTGGTCGGCCACGGTCTGGCCGAGGACGCGGACGAACGCCTGGAACTTCCCGGCCGTCGTCGTCGAGACGTCGGTCATGTAGGAACCCTTGTTGTCGGTCCGCCAGTTGACGCCGATCAGGTCCAGCGGGCCGTCGTCGGCGGTCAGGCCCGCCATCATCATGTCGCGGGACGTCAGGCCGGTCAGCGCGTTGCCCGAGGCGTCACGCGCGGCCAGGGTGAGCGTGACCGTGCCGCCGACCTTCTGCGTCGCCGGGGACGCGGTCACGCTGGACGTGGCCGGGTCGAAGGCCCCGGCCGTGAAGCCGAGGTCGACGGGCGAGCCGTGGGGCAACAGGCCCCCGACCGTGATGTCGACCTTGTGGGTCCCGGCCTTGGCGCTGGCGAACGTGATGGTCGTCTGGCCGGCCGGGTGGCCGCCCAGGCCGGTCCGGGTGATCGGCGACTGGACGACGAGGCCCTGGTCGCCGGTCTGCGGGGTCGCCGTCACCTCGAGGCCCGAGATCGGGTTGCCGTAGGCGTCGTAGGCGTAGACGCGGACCTGGTCGAGCGAGTGGCCGTCGGCCGGCTGGTTGTCGGCCACGACCTCGACGCGGCTGTGCGGCGTCGCGTCGCCGCCCTCCGGCGTGCAGCTCTCATCGCAGAGGCCCCCGGCCGTCCACGTCACGGACTGCGCCTGGCCGATCGGATCGCCCGCCGTGGCCGCCTGGACCGAGTAGGTCCCCGCCTTGGTCGAGGTCAGCGTGACCGAGCAGGTGCCCGTGGCATCCGTCCGGCAGGTCTGGCCCTGCGGCCAGGCCGGGCCGGTCGAGCCGACCACGCCCGCGGTCACGGCCGAGGTCGCCGTGAAGTCCACGACGGCGTCCTTGACGGGCTTGTCGTAGATGTCGTTGACCGTGGCGGTCAGAGTGTAGGCCGACGCCTTGTCCGTGCCGGCGGGCAGCGGGCCCTGCGGCGTCACGCGGAACGACGAGTTGGCCGCCGCGCCCTGGCCCTCGCCGAAGGCGAGCTTGACCGGCGAGCCGTTCGGCTCCTGCCCGGCCACGTCGATGTCGGCGTAGTGGTCGCCCGCGACCAGCGACGTGAACCGGATCTGCGTGTGGCCGGAGGTGTCGGTCTGGGCGATGCGGCCCGCGATGGTGACGTCCGCGCCGCTGGCCGACGGGGTCAGGCCCTGGATCGGGTTGCCGTACGTGTCGAAGACGTAGACGTCGACGACGTCGACGGCCTGGCCGTCCGGCTTGGCGCCGTTCTTGGAGACGACGACCCGCGTCTGGCGGGCGGCGTCGCCGCCGCCCGTGCCGGGCGTGTCGGTCTCGCAGCCGCTGACGCAGACGCCCGCGGCCGTGTACGTGATGGTCTTGTCGACCGCGATGGCGTTGTCGAACACCGCCGTCACCGTGTGGTCGCCGGCCTGCTTCGACGTGGCCGTGACCTGGCAGCGGCCGTCGGCGCCCGTGACGCAGTGGCCCGCGCTGAACGTGACCGCAGCATCCGACTTGAACACGATGTCCGTGCCGTAGATGTCGGAGCCGGCCAGGTCGGTGGCGTGGGCCTTGACCGTGAAGGCGCGGCCCGCGGCCTGGGCGTCGTCCGGCGTCACCGTGACGTCGCCGGCGTGGATGACGCCGGCGGCGAACGCCAGCTTGAGCTCGGACAGGGACTCGCCCTGCTCGGCCAACAGGTTGACCACGGACTCGCCGCCGACCTTGATCGTGACCAGGTGCTGGCCGGAGTAGTCCGACGTGAAGCGGACGGCCGAGCGGCCGTCGGCCCCGGTCGTGCCCGCGTTGTCCAGCGGGTGGAGGGCGGCGCTGGCCGGGGTCACGGACCAGTCGGCCCGGACCGGGTTGCCGTACGTGTCGTAGGCCGAGATGACGACCTCGTCGTAGCTGCGCGGGTCGGTGGCCGAGTAGGCCAGCCCGGCGACAGCCGAGTTGCGCGTGATCTGGGCCTGCGTGACCTTGGCCGGGTCGGTCGGGGTGCAGTCCTTGACGCACAGCGCGCCGGCCTGGTAGCTGATCGCCTGCGGGCTGCCGGGCAGCTCGCCGGCCGGGACGTGGCCGCGGACGTGGAACGTCCCGGCGGTCTTCGACCGGATGACGACCTGGCAGGTGCCGTCGAGGCCCGTCTGGCAGGTCGCCGGCAGGCCGTCGACGCCAGGCTCGTCGGCCTCGACCGTCACGATGACGTCCTGGACGGGCTGGCCGCCCGCGTCCTGGATGGTGGCCTTGGCCGCATACGGCTGGCCGACCGTGAGCGGCGGGGTCAGGCCGTTGGGGGCCGTGACGACGAACGTCGAGCGGGTCAGGTCGACGCCGGCGGAGCCGAAGTTCAGCGGGCCGGCGCTGAGGACGGCCTGCCCGACCGTCACGGTCGACGTGTACTGGCCGGCCTTCGTCGCGCTCCAGGCGAGCTGGGCCGTGCCGTTGGCCAGGGTCTTCGTCTCGGCGGCGCCCGCCACCGTCAGGCCGGCCTGGTCGGCGGCCGCCGTGACGGTCGCGCCGGCCACCGGGTTGCCGAACGTGTCGAAGGCGTAGAGAGTCGCCTTGACCTGGTCCTGGCCGTTGGCCAGCTTGTTGTTGTCCGTGATCTCGATCCGGGTCTGCTGGGCCGGGTCGGTCGCCGCGCAGTTGCTGACGCAGACGCCGCGGGCCGTGAACTCGAAGACCGGCTGCTCGGCCAGCGTCTGGCCGAGCACGGTCACGGTCGCCTGGTACTCGCCCGCCACCTGGCTGGTGACGCTGAACGGGTACAGGCCGGGACGGCCGTCCGGGATGGCCGTGGCGACGAGCGGCTGGCCCCCGCCGACTGGTCTGATGACGACCTCGAACTGGTCCTTCACCAGGCTCGACACGAGGTTGCCGTGGGCGTCCTTGGCGGTCACGGTCAGGACGATGTTGCCGCCCACCGTCTGGGTCGACGGGTTGGCCGCGACCGTGGACTGGGCGGCGCTGAACTGCCCGGCCGTGAAGTTGAGCTCGACGTTGTTGAACACCGTCCGCGCGTCGGCCGCGCCGACCGTGACGTCGACATGGTGGAGCCCGGCGGTCCGGGACGCCACGCCGAACGTCGTCTGGCCGCGGCGGGCCGACTCGGCGGACGTCGGGTTGATGACGGACGCGATGATGGCGTCCGTCTCGCCCGTCGACGGCGCCGCCGTCACGGGGACGCCCGCCAGCGCGTTGCCGAAGCAGTCGTAGGCGTAGACCGTGACGTCGTCCTTGGTCGACCCGTCGGCCGGACGGCCGTCCGTCGTCACCGCCACACGCGTGCGGCGGTCATCCGGCAGGTCCTGCGGCGTCGTCAGGTCGCCGGGCAGGCACAGCCCGCCCGCGGTCCACGTCGCCTCGACCGTCTTCGGCATCTGCTGGACGTTGCCCGTGACCTGGAACGTGCCCGCGGCCGTCGACCAGAAGTCGACGGAGCACTTACCGTCGCTGCCGGTCACACACTTGGGTTCCGCCAGGGTCGGGCCGTTGGTCGACAGCCAGACGATGGCGTCCTTGATGCCGTCGCCGGTCGAGCTGAGCACCGTGGCGGTCACGGTGTACCTCGACTCCGCGCCCGTGCCGACCGGCAGCGGGCCGTTGGTCGAGACCGGGTCGCCGGCGGCCGCCGTGATCTTGAAGCTCGACTTGTCCGGGTCCACGACGAAGTTGCCGAACGTCACGAGGACGTCCCGGGCGACCGTCACGCCGTCCAGCGCGAAGTCGGCCGTGAAGACACCCGCGGCGGTCGACGTCGCGTAGACCTGGGCCACGCCGCTGGCGTCGGTCAGGATGGTCGGCTCGGTCACCTGGACCTGAGCCGAGTCGGGCCCACCCTTGACGGTCATCGTGACGAGGGCGCCGCGGACGGGGTTGCCGTAGTAGTCGTAGGCGGAGACGCGGAAGTGGTCGCGCTGCTGGCCGTCGGGGTTGACGCCGTTGCGGACGGTCTCGACGCTCGTCTGGGTGCCCTGGCAGTTGTCCGCGCAGGCCGCGCCGGCGTGGAAGCCGAGGTCGGCCTCCCGGGTGGCGCGCTGGTCGAACGTGGCGGTGACGTGGTAGTCGCCGGCCTTGGTCGACAGGGCCTTGACCGAGCAGTAGCCGTCCTCGTCCGTGACGCAGTGGACGTGGCCGTTCTGGGCGTCGCCCTGGAACGTCAGCTCCGGCTGGTCCGCCGTGAAGACGACGTCCGCACCGTAGATGGCGTGGCCCTGGCTGTCGAGCGCGCGGGCCTTCAGCGTGTAGCGCGCGTTGACCTCGATCGGGCCGGGCGTCGGGCTGACCGCCAGCGTCACCTGGTCGGGGTCGACCACGCCGCGGGCGAACGCCACGGTCACCGGGGAGCCCGTGATGTCCTGGCCGTTGATGAGGACATGGACGGCGTGGGACGGCGGGATCTTCGACGTGAAGTTGACGGTCGAGAGGCCGTTGCCGGTCGTGCCGGAGGTCGCGGTCGGGGTGACCTCGCGCGGCGCCTCGAGCGTCCAGTTGGCCGCCACCGGGTTGCCGTAGTAGTCGTACGTCCGGATTTCGACCGTGTCATAGGAGACGCCGTCGCTCTGGGCGTCGTTCTTGGTCACGGCGGCGCGGGTGACGTGGTCCGGGTTGCCGTCGCCCTGGCAGTCCTTGAGGCAGACGGCACCGGCCGTGAACTGAGCCTCGGCGGGCGAGCCCTGCAGGGCCTTGGGCTGGCCCGCGACGACGACCGTGGCGCCGACCTGGTACGTGCCGGGCGCGGTCGCGCGGACCGTGACGCGGCAGGTGCCGGGGCCGTCGGGGGCCTGTTCGCTCGTCGTGCAGGTCGGCGCCAGCAGCGTCAGCCCGCCCGTGACGTCCTCGAACGTGACGACGGCGCCGTTGAGCGGCTGGTCGTTGGCGTCGTGGACCGTGGCCACGGCGCGGTACGCCTGGCCGACCTCGATCGGCGCGGTCAGGCCGTTGGTCGCCATGACCTGCAGGGTCGACTTCGTGTTGTCAGGCTTGACCTCCGTGGCCACGAACGTCAGCTTGCTGTCGAACGAGCCGGCGAAGCCGTAGCTGCCGTCGACCGCGATGATCGGCGTGTAGGAGCCGTCCTGTGTCGCCGTCCAGGCGAGCTGGGCTTGGCCCTGGTCGTTGGTCGTGACGGTCTGGGTGGTGTCCCAGGCCGGGGTCAGGCCGTCGACGGCGCTGGCCGTCACGACCGCGCCCGACTTCGGGTTGCCGTAGGCGTCGTAGGCGTAGACCGTGACCTTGTCCTGGTCCTGGCCGTTCGCCAACTGGTTGTTCTGCGTCACGACGGCGCGCGTGACGTGGCTCGGGTCGGTCGGCTGGCAGTTGAGGACGCAGACGCCGCCCGCCGCGAAGTACGGGTTGATGGTCGTCGCCGGCGTCTTGTCCCTCGTCAGGGCCGGAATGCCCTTGACCTCGGCCCCGACCGTGGCGAAGCCGGCGACGTTCGACGTGATCTCCCACGTGTAGAAGCCGTTGCCCAGCGCGGAGAAGGGCTGCACGGCCAGGTCGTGGCCGGCCGCGTCCTTGGCGCTGACATTGAAGTCGCCCGCGTGGAGGCCCGTGATCGGGTTCTCATTGGCGTCGTGGACCTCGACGGTGATCGTCACCCGCTGGCCGACCGTGGTCGACATCGGGCTGGCCGAGAGGTGGGCGTTGTCCAGGTCGCCCGGCTTGAACGCGGGGGTGACCTCGAAGTCGTGGCCGTCGATCGTGACGATCGCGCTGTGCTGACCCGCGCCCGTGGCCGTGAACGCGGCCGTCGCCTGGCCGTAGCCGGGGTTCTGGGCGCTGGTCTGGCCCGAATCCGTCACGACCGTGAACTGGTCGTCCGTGGCGTCCTTGGCCGCGACCGAGAACGCGACGTTCGCCACCGGGTTGCCGTAGGCGTCGAAGGCGTAGACCGTGGCGATGTCCTGCTGCTGACCGTCGGCCACCTGGTTGTTGGTGGTCATCTGGACGTGGGTCCGGTGGGCCGCGTCGACGCCCGGCTGGGCGCAATCAGCGGCCGCGCAGACCGTGCCCGCCGTCCAGCGGAGGTCGGCCGTGCCGATCGTGTCCGCCGTGCCGTGGATGGTCGCGGTCACGGTGTACGTGCCGGCCTGGGTCGCGGTCAGCGTGACCTGGCACGTGCCGTCGTCCTGGGTCTGGCACCAGGTCGCACTGGCGGCCGGGCCGGACGGGGCGAGCGCGAACTGGACGATCTCGCCCTTGACCGGCTTGTCGTTGACGTCGTGGACCGTGGCCGTCGCCGTGAAGGTCGAGGCCGGGCCCGTGCCGACGGGCAGGGCCGTCGTCGGCGTCACCACGAGCTGCGACCGGGCGGCGTCGGCCAGCCCGTCGCCGAAGCTGACCGTCAGCGGCGAGCCCTGGGGCTTGGCGCTGCCGACCAGGACGTCGACGGGGAAGGCGCCGCCCTGCGTGGACGTGAACCGGATGACCGTCTGGCCGTAGACATTGGTCGGCGCGATCGGCTGGACCGTAATCTCGTGGCCGCCGTTCTGCTGGGCCGAGACCACGAGGCCGGACACGGGGTTGCCGAACTTGTCATACGCCTGGACCTGGGCCTCGTCGGACGCCGTGCCGTCCGGCTTGGCGCCGTTCGTGGTCATCGTCACCGTGGTCTGATGGCCCGGCTGGCAGTCGTCCGTGCAGACGCCGCCGGCCGTGAACTGGAGCTTGGGCGTGCCGCTGGCCGCCTGGTCGCCCGCGAACGTCGCGCCGGCCTGGTAGGTGCCGGGGACGGTCGTCGTGACCTGGACGGAGCACGTGCCGTCGTTGCCGGTCATGCACGTGTTCTTGCCGCCGACGAACGTCAGGCTGTTGCTGGGGTCGAGGACATCGACCGCCGCGAACTCTACGGCCGTGCCGGGGACCTTGGCGCCCGCCGCGTCAGTCGCGGTCGCCGTCAGTGTGAACGTCGGATCGGCCGCGTCGACCGGGACGGCGGTGGCCGGGTCGGCGGTCAGCGTGACCTGGCTGGCGTGGCCGACGCCGAACTCGAACTCGACCGGCGAGCCGGTCACCGTCTGACCGTTGACCTGGACACTCGCCTGGCGGGTCCCGGAGTAGGTCGTCTTGTACTGCAGGACGCTCTGACCGGTCGTCGCGTCGGTCGTCCCGGCGGTGGCGACAGCGGTCAGGTTGGTCCCGGGCGTGGTCGTCCAGGCGGCCGCCACGGGGTTGCCGTACGTGTCATAGGTGTACAGCGTCGCCTCGACCAGGTCCTGGCCGTCGGCCGTGGCCGTCTTCTGCGTGACGGCGACGTGGGTCTTGTGCTGGGCGTCCTGGCCCGAGCAGTTCTGGACGCAGACGTCGCCCGCCGCGAAGCCGAGGGTGGCCGGGCTCTTCGCGATCGACTTGGCCACGCTGCCCTGGGTGACCTTGGCGTACAACAGGACCTTGCCGGGCTTGGTCGCCGTCACCGTCACCTGGCAGGTGCCGTCCTGACCGGTCACGCAGGTGGCGGCGGACAACTGGCCGCCGCCCGCGCTGAACGACACCGTCACGCCCTGGAGCAGGTTGCTCGTGCCGTCCCTGACCGTCGCCGTGGCCGTGTAGAACTCGCCCACGCCGATCGTCGTCGCCGGGGTGCCGTCGCCGGCCGGGTCCACCACGTCACGGCCGGCCGGGGTCCGGACGGTCAAGAGGCTCTGCTGGGCGTTCGCCCCGGTCGTCTGGAAGCGGATGTCGCCGAGCGTCTGCCACTTGGCGCCGTCCAGGTAGAGGTCGGCGCTGAACGTGCCGGGCTGCGTCGAGACCCACGCCAGCGTGGCGTTGCCGAATTCGTCGGTCTCGACGGTCTGGACGACAGTGTTGCTGGCGGGCGCGTTGCCCGTGTAGAGGCCGGTGGAGCCGACCATGACGCCCTGCTTCGGGTTGCCGAACTGGTCCGTCACGTGGACGACAGCCTTGTCCTCGGCGACACCGTCATTGTCGGCGTCGTTGGGGTCGATCTGGCCGACGGCCGTACCGCAGTTCGCGCCGGACGTGCAGTAGCCGCCGGTGGTGAACGTGACCTCGGGGCCGTCGATCTCGACGTCGGGGACGCCGTGGACATAGCCGACGAGGTGGTACGTGCCCGCGACCGTGGTGTTGAGAGTGGCGCGGTAGTCGCCGGGGTAGCCGTCGACGGGCTGGCGGTAGAGGACGTACTGCCAGACCGATGCGTCGGACGTCAGCGTGGCGGTGATGTGGTAGTCACCCTCGTAGCCGTTGCCGCGCACGCCGGCCCGCTCCAGGCCCGTGACCGGATAGCCGTTCTTGTCGCGGACGTGGAGGGTGACCATGATGTCTTGACCGACCGTCTGCTCGTCGCGGTCCACGGTCATGGAGGACTGGCTCGCGTCCGGGGCGCCGGGGTTGAACGTCGCCTGGACCGTCTTCGGCTGGCTCCACGGCTCCACCGTGACGGAGACGAGGTACGTCCCGGCCAGGTCCGCGGTCAGGTTGACGACGTAGTCGCCGGGGTGCTGCGGGTCTTCCGCCACGTCCGTTGTGGCGAGGAACTTGAAGCTGTCGGCTTGGGACTGGCCGGAGACCGTGAACGCCTCCTTGGCCAGGCCGGACAGCGGGCGGTTGGCCCCATCGCGGAGATGGATGGTCAGCGGCAGCGGCTCGCCGACCGTGCCGGGATTGTGGATCTCCAGCGTCGTCTTGTCCGGATCCGGCGTCGGATCCTGGAACGTGACGGTCGCGGGCGAGCCGACGCCGACCTTGTCGCCCTTGATGGACGCGCCGATGCCATTCGTGTACGTGCCGGCGGTCTGTGATGTCACGGTGACGGAGCACGTGCCGTCCTGGCCGGTCACGCAGGAGTCGGCCGACAGCGTCAGGCCTTGGGCCTTCGTGAACGTCACGACCGTGCCGGGCACGAGGACGGTCTCGCCGCCCTCGCTGGCCTGGGCCGTGACGGTCAGCGTGATCAACTCGCCGACGTCGGCCGTGCCGTCAGTCGGGGTCAGCGTCAGCGTGGACAGGGCCGCGTCGGCCGGCTTCTGGACGGTGAACGTGCAGAGGACGTCGTTGTGGTCGTCCGCGAGCTGACCCGCCGGGATCGTGACCACGGGCTGACCGCTGCTGCTCGTGCTGAGATCGGCTTGGACCGACTGGCCGCTCAGGACGTCGCTACAGGTGGCGCCGGTGAACTCGAAGCCCGTGGCGGCGGGGTTGTCCATCGTGATGGTGGTGGCCTTGGCCGTACTGTCGACCAGGTGCGCCTGCGGCGACACGACCGTGACGCCGTTCTGGCCCGTGACCGCGTCGGTCTGGGACGACGGCGCGTCCTTCGACACGTTGCCTACCTTGAAGCCGAGGGTCGGCTGGGTCTTGCCGCCGTTCGCGTGGAGGCCGATGCGAACCTGCGCGCCGCCCGTGTACACGGCGTAGTCCTCGGTCTCGCCGTCCGTCACCCACGTGAGGCCGGGGTTGGCCGCGTTGGCCGCGTAGTGGCCGTCGGCGTTGTCCGGGCCGAGGGACTGGCCGCTCGTCGTCGTGGACGCGCGGAAGCGACCGGCCTTGACCCCGCTCACGCCCGCGGGCGCCGCGATCTGGCCGAGTAGTTCGGCCGTGGCGGGCGTCGTCGCCGTGGCGTTCTGCAGCGGCGACTGCTCGAAGATCGCCTGGACATCCGACGCGATGCCGCCCTGGGCGTCGCGCCAGCCCGCGGTCACGCCCGGCTGGTAGTAGCCCACGATCTGCGCCCGGGTCAGCACATCGCTCGAGTCAGCCGTGACGTGGGCCACGACCGGGTACGTGCGGCCGGCGGAGAACACCTGGCCCTGCAGGGTCACGAGCGAGCCGTCCGCCAACTGGAGGAAGACGCCGTCGTCGCTGTCGTGATCGCCGGCCGTGGCGTTGTTCGTCCCGTCCGTGTTGGCGCCGAGCGTGGTACCAAGCCAGACGTGCTCGTCCTTGGCCAGGTTGATGTGCTGCGGGCCGCCGTCGGCCGCCTTGGAGGTGGGGCCGTCGCCGAAGGAGCCGTTGACGGTAAAGGCGAAGTCGGCGTGCGGCACTTCCATGTCCGTGTGCATCACGACCTTGGACACGAACAGCGCCTCGGTCTCCGCATCCGTCACGCTGTCCGGATCGACGCCGCTCTGGAGCGCGCCGTAGCATTCGGTGTCGTGGTCGACCTCTTGGTGGTCGGAGCCGCCGGCCACGCAGACCGGCTTGACCTCGTTGTGGCCGGTCGTATCGGTCACCTTCGCGTCGTTGCCCTTCCAGTAGCCGGCCCAGGTCTGCATGGCGTTGACCCCGTCGATCTGGGGCTGCTTGACGCGGACGTAGACAGTGCCATCGGACAGCGGCAGGAGGGCAGAGTATTCGCCGGACAGGTTGGTCGTCTGCGAGCCCAGGAGTTGGTTGTCGGACGCGCGGTAGAACTCGACGGTCGCGTTCGGGACGCCGGGCGCGGCCTTCTCGTCGTCGGAGAGTGCGCCGTCGCCGTCGGCGTCGATGTACAGCTTGCCCGTGATGACCGGGGCCATCTGCGCGCCGGCGAGGTCAAGCACGCGGTAGCGGCCCTCCGTTTCGGACATGAGGCGCGTGGCCTTCCCGGTCAACGGGTTGACCCGCCAGACCTGGTAGCCGCCCGTCCACGTGGCCAGGTAGAGCTCGCCGTTGAGGAAGGCCATGCCGCCGAAGTTCTGGGCGGTGGGGAAACTTCCGGCCAGGCTCGGATCGGTGAAGTTCTTGGCGTCCGTCCCGTCGAAGCGCAGGACCGGAGTGTAGTACCAGGTGCCCGACGTGACCTTGCCGTCCTCGCGCGGCGGTTCGACCTTGATGAGGTAGTGGATCTTGTTGCCGTTGGCGGTCGTCCAAAGATAGAGGTTGCCCTCGGCGTCGATGGCCATGTCTGGGGCAACGTCCCACGTCGTGAAATTGTTCTCCTTGCCCAGGGCCTTGCTCACGAGCCGCTCGGTGCGGCAGACGGTGTCCGCGCCGGGCCGAACGGTGGGCGCGCTAGCGCTCGACGCGGCCAGCGACAGCTTGGTCTTGTCGGTGCTCTTCCCGATATTGACGATGGCCAGCTTCAGGCTGCCGCCCGTGCTGTTCTTGCTCGCCGCGGTGCTGCCATCGCCACACGTCAGGTTGTCGGTGTAGTTCGACGTGACGTAGAGCTGGCCCGTCTTCTGGTTCATCTCGCCGCCCCATAGGTACGGGTTATTCCAGCCCAACACCGCCGTATGGAGAAGTTCCCCGTAATCGGTCTCCGTCCCGTCGGAGTCGGTCCGGTAGAGCCGACTGTTGGGGTACGCGTTCCAGCTGAAGAGGGACAGTTCTCCGTCCTTGTCAGGGTTCGGACCCACGGCAATGGTGTTAGCCCTCGTCGGGCCAGTGCCCGTGTTGTCATTCCCCGTGATCCAGCGGATGTCGGCAGGCCACTGGGTGGTCTCCTGCCACGGCTCCTTGACGCCCCAAACGCTCCCGCTCACAGCGTCCTGGGTCTGCGTGCCGTACAGCACGTTCCGGCTGAACTTGCCGCCCAGGGCGGCCCAGTTGGTCTCGCCGTTGCCGTTCAGGCTCCAGGCCGCAGCGTCGGGGGCGCTCGCGGTCTCCTGCGCCAGCGTCACGCCGCTGACTGCAACAGCCAGGGCGGCCACCCAGGCCAGGGCCTTGCGGAAGCGGCGCTGCGGCGGTGCGCCGGTAGGAGAGGTGGAACTGGCAGAAGAAAGCCACGGCATGAAAAATGTCACCTTCATCGATTCTTGAGGAGAACTCGTTAAGCCCGAGGGGTCAGCGATGAGACACCCTTACCCCGCGCACTCAACCATCGAAGGTACCCGCCGAAAGATGAGACTCAAGTCACCTGAACGCCCCCCAAGGTTTCAACAACCCGCCCCTGACAAGCCCCAACAAACATCAAGATCAGATCAACCCCCACCATTTGTGACCAACCCCACAACCCCACCCGTGTGCAATCCCCCACACCAGTAAAAAACCCCACACCCCCACACCACAATCATGAATCATTTCACACCCCACAAACCCACAGGCCCCACGGCCCTAGACCCCGCGGCCACAGGGTCGGCCACCGCGGCGCCCGCGGCCGTAGGGCCCGCGGCCGTGGGGTCGGGCACCGTGGCTACGGAGCGAGGAACGAGCGACAGCCACGGGGCCCGACACCGCGGCCGCCATGGGAAACAATCCCCACCCCCGCCCAGGGCCAAAGAAGAGACACACAGTTGCGTCTCCTCGGGCCCCACCAGGGGGCCCTCGTCAACGCGGGCCCATCCAACAACGTGACGGCCACTATCACCTCCCCGCCACGGGGTCGGGCACCGCGAGACCCGCGGCCACGGGGTCGGGCACCGTGGCTACGGAGCGAGGCACGAGCGACAGCCACGGGGCCCGACACCGCGGCCGCCATGGGAAACAATCCCCACCCCTGACCACAACAGACTCACACCCCCGGCCACGGTGTCAGGCCCGCTGGCTGTCGCTCGTTCCTCGCTCCGTAGCCAGCGTGCCCGACCCCATGGCCTCGCCCGACCCCATGGCTTGCCCGACCCCATGGCCTCGCTCGACTTGCCCACGGCGTGACGCTGCGCCCACAATGGGACATCTCTCCCCCAACCTCCGAGGACTCCCTATGGCCCGCCCCCCACGCCAACTCGGCGCCAGCGGCATCTACCACGTCACGTGCCGCGGCCTGGACCGCCACCCCCTGTTCTACGACGACGCGGACCGCCGGCGGTTCCTCGAGCTCGTCGCGCGCGCGAAGGCCGCGACGCACGTCGCCCTCCTGGCCTTCTGCCTCATGGACGACCACGTCCACCTCCTCCTCCAGCAGCGCGGCCAACCCATCTCCGACTTCATGCGCCGCGCCGCCGGCGAGTACGCCCAATGGTTCAACGCCAAGTACGACCGAGTCGGCCCCCTGTTCGACGGCCGTTTCCGCTCCCAACTGGTCCCCACCGACGCCTACTTCGCCGCCGTCGTCGCCTACATCCACCGCAACCCGGTCGAAGCTGGACTGGTCACGAGCACCGCGGCCTACCCGTGGAGCAGCCGGTCCCTGCTGGGCCAAGCCCCGGGTCTGGTCGACACGGACGTGCTCGCCGGCTACGCGCCGCTGGCCGCGATCACGGAGCGTGAGGATCACCCCGTGGCTCCGCCCGTCCCGGAGCCCGGCGGGGTTCGGGGGCCCCAGGACGCCGAGGCTGAGGCCTGGCTGCGGGATCTCACCGGGACCGGTACCCCCGCCTCATTCCACGCGCTGCCCACCGCCGACCAGAAGACCGCCGTGGCCGCCCTCGCGGCCCGCGGTGCCACCCAGCGCCAGATCGCGCGGATCACCGGCGTGCCCCGCGGCATCGTGACCCGCTGGTTACGCCCAACCTAGCGCCCCAACGTCACGCGGCCCGCGGCCGTGGGGCCCGCGGCCGTGGGGCCCGCGGCCGTGGGGTCGGGCACCGTGGCTACGGAGCGAGGAACGAGCGACAGCCACGGGGCCCGACACCGCGGCCGCCACGGGAAACAATCCCCACCCCAGACCAAGGCCAAAGAGAGGAAACACAGTTGCGTCTCCTCGGGCCCCACAAGGGGGCCCTCGTCAACGCGGGCCCATCCAACAACGTGACGGCCAAGCATGAACAGCCAGCCGTGAGCGTCAACGAACCGCTCAAACCGACAAGAAAACCCGGCGCCTAGCGCACGGCCTCCGCGCGCAGGACGGCAATACGCTCCGCCGACAGATGGCTGTACCGGGCGATATCGTCATCAGCCAAACCGCCCGCGATCATCGCCCGCGCGATCGCCTCCCGCTCCGCCGCACGACCCTGTTCCAGGCCTTGTTCCAGGCCTTGTTCCAGGCCTTCCTCGCGGCCTCGTTCAAGGCCTTCTTCGAGGGCTTCGTCGCGGGCTCGCTCGACCCTAGTCTTGACCAATGGCGCCATCTCGTTCGCCTCCTTGAACTCCTCGTACCGATCCTCGAAGACCTGGAAGACCAACTCGTCGGCCAAGACGACCAACAACTGCCGGTCCGATGCAGACAGTCTACCGGCGGCCGTCGCCGCCTGGAATGCAGCGATAATGTCCCGCTGAACGTCAACCAGCCGAGCCGCCACCTCGACACGGTGCTCGTGGTCGGTGTGGTCCGCCTGATGCCGCAACCGCATCGGCACAAACGGCAACAACGCAGCCAACCCCAACCGATCCAACTCAGCCGGATCATGACGCGCCACGGCGACCGACGGGAGATGGTAATCGTGCGTGCTCCCGTCGGGGAACACCAACCGCAGAGTCTCGAGCTCCGGCGCCCGAGTCCGCCCCTCCAAATACACAACACGGGCCTGCGGGAACCGGACGGTCGTGACCAGCCCCGCCTTCACACGGCTCCGGATCGCCTCCTGGTAGCCATACGAGAACACCCGGATCGCCATCAACCCGTCACGCCCCGTCTGCGCTTCGATGTGATAGCCGGTACCGCCCAGTTGCAGCACCAAGTCCGGGTAACGCGGCCGACGCCCATCATGCTGGCTGGTCGACAGCCGCTCCACCCGCGTGTCAGCCGGATAACCGGTGCCGAACAACGCGTTCACGAACGTCACGAGGGCCGGATCGGACAGTTCGATCAACCGGGCGAACAACGCGTTGAACAACAGAAAGGTGCGCCTGGGAGGCGGTTTGCGGTCGACCATCGGACAGTCCTTCCACAGGGGGTAAGGACATCAACGCTGCCACACCCGCCACCCCGAAATCGGGTTATGCACAGAACTTCTTCAACAATCTGAGTTATACACAAGGTGTTGCCCAGTTGTTGCCCCCACACCACAGACGCCCCGCGGCCACGGCGTCACGCGGCCACGGGATCGGCCACCGGACATTGGTGTGACATTGGGGACGGTTCCGTTTGTCACACCGTGCGTGTGACATCGCCGACGGTCTTGCCGAACTGCCTTGTCATCCTGGCGAAAGCCGGGATCTTTCCGTCGGGCAGGACGAACCACGGTTCCAAGATCTCGGCTTTCGCCGGGATGACAACGGTTTGAGGGGGCACGCCAGACGACCCCGTCGCAGGAAAGATCCCGGCTTTCGCCGGGATGACAAGGGAACGGGGATGACAGCGCGACGCGCGTGTGACATTGGGGACGGTTCCGTTTGTCACACCTCAGCAGACTCACACCCCCGGCCACGGTGTCAGGCCCGCTGGCTGTCGCTCGTTCCTCGCTCCGTAGCCAGCGTGCCCGACCCCCTGGCCTGGCCCGACCCCATGGCCTGGCCCGACCCCATGGCCGTGGGGCAGAAAGCACCTGGCCCACGGCTTTGCCGTGGGCCAGGGGATCACGCCGGGCAAGGGTTAGGGTCGCGTGGGCCCGGCGTGACGATCAGGGTGGGTCACGTGGTGGCCGTGGCCACCGTCGTGCCTCCGTTGACGATGGAGTAGGTCGCGCCGGAGGCCAGCGCCTCGCCGGCGAACACGATCGTGGTCGCACCCTTGGGCAACGTGTAGGTGGCGACGGCCGCGCCGTCCGCGCCCACGATCTGGAGTTCGCCCGCCGTCAGCGTCGCCCGCGTGTCGAACGACGGGACCGCGGAGCCGGAGCCGATGCCCTGGGACATGCCGCCGGAGTCGACGGCCAGCAGCGTGCCACCGGTCATCGTGATCCCGTTGCCACAGTCGAGCGCGCCGTTGCCGGTCCGCGTCGGCCCGAAGACCGTGACGTTGCCGCCGCTCATCGAGGCGGTCCCGTTGGAGTCGAGCCCGTCGCCCTCGGCGTTGACGACGAGCGTCCCGCCGGTGATGACGAGGATCGCGTTGCCGGAGCCCTCCATACCGCCGCCCATGGCGCCGCCGCCGCGCGACTGCCAGTCCGAGGTCGTCCCGGTCCCCGCGCTGGTCCCGGTCCCCGTGTCGGTCCCGGTCCCCGTCCCCGGCATCTGGCCGCGGCCGCCGGTCTTGCCGCCGCGTGACCCGTAGCCATCCGTCCCGGCCGTCGCGCCGGCCCACGGCATGGTCCCGTCGCCCGCGTCCGGCGCGGTCGAGCTGTCCCAGCCCGGCATGGTCCCGCCGCCGGGCAGGGTCCCGTCGCCCATGTCGGGCGCGGCCGTCGAATCCCAGCCCGGCATCGTGCCGCCGCCCATGCCCGTGCCGGTCCCCGAGCCGGTCCCCGGCATCGTGAAGTCGCCGCCGCCCGCGCCGGAGCCGTCGGACGCGTTGAGCCCGTCGTCGCTCGACGTCACGTTGATGTCGCCGCCCGCGATGACGATGACCTGGCCCTCGATGCCCTCGTAGGACTGGGTGATCGTGACCGTGCCGCCGTCGATGACCGCGGAGGCGTCGCCGTGGATGCCGTCGTCGTCACAACTGAACTTCAACGTCCCGCCCGACACGAGCGCGTCGGTCAGCGCGTCGACGCAGTCGTCGGCGGCGGTGGCGTCGATCGTGCCGCCCGCGATCCAGACGTAACCGGCCGTGGCGTCCGTGTCGTTGGTCGACTTGAGCGCGTCGCCGGCGGCGTCGAGCTTGAACGTGCCGCCGTTGATGACGAGGTAGTCCTTGCCGCGGATGGCGTCGTCGGCCGCCGTCACGTCGAACGTGCCGGAGTCGATGACGAGCCCGTCCTTGGAAACAAGGCCGTCGCCCGCGCCGGCGTCGATGACCAGCGTGCCGGAGCCCTCGATGATGAGGTCCGAGCGCGAGAACAGCGCGCCAGCGGGGACGTCGGAATCGTCCGACTCGGCCGTCACGCCCGCGTCCGACAACTTGTTGGTGGTCCCGTCGGCCAGGGTCAGCACGACCTGGTCGGCGTTCTCGATGACGAGCGCGCCGGGCGAGCTGGAGTTGATCGTGACGCCGGCCAAAGTCACGTGGACGTCGCCGTCGGACACGTCGATGACGACCTGGCCGTCGAGAGTCCCGGTCAGCTCGTAGTCGGTCGCCTGCGTCAGGGTCACGACGCCGTCGGCCACGTCGACCCCCGCCTGTTTCTCCGTGTCCGCGCCCTTGAGTTCGACCGTGACCGTCTTCTGGGTAATGGACTGGGCCTCGGCGGGCGCCAGGTTGGCGGCCATCGCCTCCGCCACGGACGCGGGGATAAAGAGGTCGCCCGTCGTGGCGCCCGACGCCGACGACTCAGAGGTTCCGGAGGTCCCGGACGTCGCCGCGCTGCCCGGCTGGGCGCTGGACGAGGCGCCGGACGCCGGATCGGCCTCGGCGGTCGTGCCGAGGCAGCCGCCCAAACCGAGCACGAGCCCGGCCGCCGCGACCGCCACGCCGGCGCGCGCCCAGCGTGACTGGAACTTCACCCTTCGCGTCATGCGACACTCCCCTCACACCGCCGCACCACCCGGTGCCAGCGGTTCGCACTCGCCAGATCACGATGCGTCGACGCCATCGCGACGCCGAACTTCGACAGTGGCTGGGGCCGCAGCCCCAGCGCCCACGCCGCCCGGTCCAGGCTGGTCGCCGGGCCGGGAGTCTTGGTTTCGAGAATGACCAGGCCGGTCACGCCCGTGCCCGGCTCGCCGGGCGGGCCCCAGACCACGTCCGTGTCGATCGTGGCGCGCCCGCCGTCCGGCAGCAGGAGCGTGGTCCGGCGATACCGGACCTCGACGGCCGGCCAGAAGTCGGCCCACTCCGGCACGGCCGCCCCGCGTTCCAGCGCGACGCCCAGCGCCACGTCCAGCGCGGTCGCGTCGTCCAGTTCCGGTAATTCGGGGGTCACGGGGGACGCGGCCAAGGTCACGGGGGACGCGGCCAACGCCGCGGGCGACAAGGGCGACGCGGGGGACGCGGGCGACGCGGCCCCTGGCCGGGACGCCCCACGCGGGGCGCCCGGCCGGGGCCGGGGCGAGTCCGCCATCCAGCTAGCACCGTCTCCCTCCAGGACGGTAGCGAGCGGACTCGCGGGCCGGAACGCTCCTCCCAAAGACGCTCCGGCCACAGAGAAGGCGTCGGTGGGCGTTGCAAGTGTGCCGACGCGGTCTTTGACAGTGATGCCCCGGGGACCCCGGGTCTTGACTTCGAGGAAGACGGGGCCGCCGGGCCCGTACTGGCGCGTGCGGACCTTGAACCGCCGCCGCCGGCGCCGGGCCGTCAGGTAGTAGCACGTCGCCTCGGGCGTGTCGAAGTAGGTCGAGGAATAGTCGAACGAGCGCCGGCCGTCGATCTCGAGCACGCGCGTGCCCGGCGCGAGCTGCGCCAGCAGGGTGGCCAGTTGCCGGTCCGTCACGAGGTACTTTCGGTCACGCCGCACCATCAGCCCGGCGACCGCCTCCAGTTCCTCCAGGGACACAGCGGGCAAGGAGGCGTCAGACCAGGCCACGGGGTCGGGCACTGCGGCTACTGAGCGAGCTCTGCGAACGACTCCAGGGCCTGACACCGTGGCCGCAGCGGGAGTAGTCCCGAGCGCGAGGCCACGGTGTCGGGCCCCCTGGCTGTCGCTCGTTCCTCGCTCCGTAGCCAGGGTGCCCGACCCCATGGCCAAACCAGCACTCAACGTGACGCCGCTCATGCCCGCACCTCCAAAGGCGACACGGGCGCGGCGCCCACAGGCCGCCCCACGCCCACGACGTAGCGCACATCCACGACGGTCGTGTCGTTGACCAGGTCCACGCGCCGCGGCCGGGCGTCGACGACCTTGGCCCCGAGCAGGTCCTCCAACCGGGCCCGGAGTTCCGCGTCGTCCGTCACGGCGTGGTCGAGGACCACGACCTGCGAGCGTTGGCGCCGCGTGAAGACCCCGGCGTCGCCGATGGCGATGACGACGAGGATGAGGGCCATCAGCCCGACGGCCGCCCAGCCCATGTCCGCGCCGAGCCCGCCGATGACGCCGAGCGCCAGCGCCGTGAAGTAGTAGGCGATCTCGTGTTGGTCGAGTTCGAGGCTGCGCAGCCGGATGATGGCGAGGACGCCGAACAGGCCGAGGCCGAGGCCGGCGTTGACGCTCGTCGTGCCGAGCGCCGTGGCGACGCCGAGGACGCCGACGTTGACCGCCAGGTACGACAGAGTGAGGTCGTGGCGGTGGTGGCGCGGGTAGTAGAGCACGAGCGCGAGCACGGCGATGGCGACGATGTCGGCGGCGGGCAGAATCAGGTCGAACATGAGCTCCCCCAGGGGACCAGTTGGTATGTAACAGATCACATACTGGAACCCGAGTTCCCAGAGAACTCCAAGAAAATTCGGAGAGGCAGCGGTCGGCCCGCGCCGCGCCTCAAGCGGGAACACGGGGTCGAGGGGCACAGGCCTCCCGCCGCCTGTCTCGGCGATGCCGGGTCGTCCTCCCCCCGAAGGACGACCCGGCACCGGCGTGACCGCCTGGGCCGTACTCCGAAATACCGGCCCAGGCTTAGGCGCCGCAATCTTGCGACCGCAGCGCCTCGTTTAGCGGTGTCGGGGAACTTTCATTCCTTAACAACAGCCCCGATGTTACCCGACAACAGCGCAGATTCAATTGTGAAGATCGTCACACGGTCGGCCGAAGGCCAGCCTAGGTTGTCGTATCACACCTTGTGGCAGCCAGAATCATAGCGATTCGGGGCCAGGTTTCAAGTGGCCCCGGCGGGCCGCCAACTGACATTTCCACCGGGCGTGTCACGGCGTGTCGCAATTTCCCGGCGGGGCGCCCTGAAATGTGTGCAACCCGACTTTAGTAACTCGCACCACTATCTTTGTTGGCCCGGCGCCGGCCACTCCGGCCGCGGCGCGTCGAGCAGCGGGCCCAGCCGGTCGAGGTAGTCCCGCCGCCCGATCTCCACCACGCCGAGGCGGGCCAGGTGGTCGGTCCGCCACTGCGCGTCGATCAGCCGGGGGTGGCCGCCGGGCAGCAGCCAGTCGGTCACGAGCCGGAGCAGCGCCACCTTGGAGGCGTCACGCCCGATGTCGGCCCGGTGGAACATGGACTCGCCGGCGAACAGGCCGCCGAGGCTGACGCCGTACAGGCCGCCGGCCAGGACGCCGTCGCGCGTCCAGGTTTCGACGGAGATGGCGATGCCGGCCTGGTGGAGTTCCGTGTAGACGGCGCGGATGTCACGGTCGATCCAGCCGCCCGGCCGGCGGGGGTCGGCGCAGCCGGCCAGCACGTCGGCGAACGCCTGGTTGACGGTCACGCGGTACTTCTTGGCGGACTGGCGCAGCGACCGCGTGACGCGCAGGTCGGCCGGTTCCAGGACGCCGCGCCGCACGGGCGACCACCAGGCCATGCGCGCGCCGAAGAACGAGCGCTCCAAGGGCATGGGGAAGACCCCGGAGCGGTACGCCGCCACGGCCAGGTCCGCGTCCAGCCCGTCGGAGAACGCCACCAGATCCTCCGCCGGCCACAGTTCCGGCGGCCCGAACACTTGCAACGCGGGCACAAGCCCATCCTGGCACCCCCAGCCCGAGGTGTCAGGCGCCGCTGGGAGGTCGAGCCGCCAGGGGGTCGGGCACCGTGGCTGTCGCTCGTTCCTCGCTCCGTAGCCAGCGTGCCCGACCCCATGGCCTGGGGCCGCGGCATCAGACACCTCGGCCTTACACTGAATCCAACACCTAGGAAAGGCCTCCCATGCCTTCAGCCGCCACGGTCAAGACCGTCGCCACGGAGGTCGCCGGCGCGGTCATGGTCGGGCTGCCGCAACTGGCGCCCGACAAGTTCTCGGCCTGGCTCCTCAAGCTCATCGACCTGGCCGTCGACGGCGGCCCCGGCCTGCCGCCCGCCAAGAAGGTGGCCGCGCGCCACCTGGAACGCCGCCAGGACGTCGACGCGGCCATCGGCTCGCTGACGCGCCTCCACATCGGCCTGGCCTCCGCCCAGGGCTTCGTCACGAACGTCGGCGGCGGGCTGGCCGCGCTCGTCGGGATGCCGGCGAACGTGGCGGGCATCGTCATCGTGCAGATCCGCCTGGCCGCCTGTATCGCCCACCTCCACGGCTACGACATCGAGGACCCGCGCGTCCGCACGGCGCTCGTCATGTGCCTGCTCGGCAACCGCCGCATCGCCAAGCAGGTCAAGGCGGGGGAGTTGCCCGGGACGCCGCTGGTTGTGGCCACCGCGCCGGTGCACGACGTGGCGCTGGCCAACGA
Organism: Propionibacteriaceae bacterium; assembly: GCA_031272805.1. Lineage (GTDB taxonomy): Bacteria > Actinomycetota > Actinomycetes > Propionibacteriales > Propionibacteriaceae > WQYJ01. Next base: position 1,292 of record JAISTC010000092.1, on the reverse strand, counting down.
GGTGGCGCGGAACGTGCTGTCGGACGTGCTGGCCGACCTCGGGACGAAGGACCTGGCGGGCTTCATCGCGCGCAAGATCCCGTTGGTCGGCGGCGGCGTCGGCGCGGTCGTCGACGGCTACAACACGAGCCAGGTGGCCCGCTGCGCCCGATCGCAATTGGTCACGCGCCGCCCGGCCTTGGCTTAGCGCCGACCTCGGCCTCATGGCCGCGCTAGGATGCCGCGGTACGCGAGGCGGAAGGACCGCATGGACATCACCCCCAGTCTGGCTGCGGCCACGGCGCTGGCCGAGGGCTACCGGCGCGTGCCCGTGTGGGCGACGTTCCCCGCGCAGACGCTGACGCCGGCGGACGCGTTCCTGCGCCTGAAACGCCTGAGCAAACAGTGCTTCATCCTGGAGTCCCGCGAGAACGAGCAGGACTCCGGCCGCTACACGTTCCTGGGCTTCGACCCCACGCTCGAGCTGACCTGCCAGGACGGCCACCTGACCATCACGTCGGCCGCCCGCTTCGAGCAGGATGGCGCGGACCCGGCCGCCGCCATCCGGCAGATCCTGGCGGACAACTCGGCCCCGCGCGTGACGGGCCTGCCGCCGTTCACGGGCGGCCTCGTCGGCTACTTCGCCTACGATTTCGTCCGCTACGCCGAGCCGACAATCGATCTTGGCCAAACGGACATCGAGGGTTTCCGTGACGTCGACCTCATGTTGTTCGACAAGGTCGTTGCTTTCGACCGGCTCGAGCAGACCGTGACGATCATCGTCAACATCCTGACCGACAACCTGCCGGAGAACTACGCGCGGGCCGAGGCGGCCGTGGCGTCGCTCATGGCGATCCTGCACTCCGGCCAGATGGCCGCGCCGGCGCCGCTGGAACTGGCCAGCGAGTGGCGGGCGCTGTTCGGGCCGGAGGAGTACGCGGCCATGGTGTTGCGCGCGAAGGGGCACATCAAGGACGGCGACATCTTCCAAGTCGTGTTGTCGAACCGGCTGGAGTGCGACGCGACAGGGTCGTTGTTCGAGACGTACCAATTGATGAGCGCGGCCAACCCCAGCCCCTACATGTTCTACTTCTCGTCCGACGACGTCGAGATCGCCGGCGCGGCGCCGGAGACGCTGGTCAAGCTGCGGGACGGCGAGTTGGAGACGTTCCCGTTGGCGGGGACCCGGCCCCGCGGCGTCACGCCGGACGCCGATCTGGCGTTAGAACAAGAGTTGCTGGCGGACCCGAAGGAGCTGGCGGAACACAACATGTTGGTCGATCTGGGCCGCAACGACATCGGCCGGATCGCCC
>JAISTC010000048.1 GCA_031272805.1 Propionibacteriaceae bacterium | reverse complement strand
CGCTGCTGGTCTGGCGCTTCAGCCTGGCCCAGGGGGTCTACGTCGGCCTCCAGGGCGTGGCCTACGCCTGCCAGACGTGGTTCTACACGGCCGCCCGCTCCTCCCTCCTCTGGTTCCCGGTCTTCACGCTCCTCGGCCGCCTCGCCGCCCTCCCGCTCCAGGGCTGGCGCTACTGGCTGCGCCAGGCCGGCGTGACCCTGCTGCTGATCGCCAGCGCCCTCGCCATGCTCCTCTGGTCCCACCGCTACCTGACCTCAGCCTGGGCCGGCTAACCGTGACATTGGGGACGGTTCCGTTTGTCACACTGTCTGTGACATTGGGGACGGTTCCTGTGTCACACTGCTCGCTGCGCTCGCTGCGCTCGCACGTTGGGCGTTGAGTCCGGCGTGAAGGCACGGCCTTCTCTCCGTCCTCGGCCGCCGAACCGTCACGCGGTGCGCCGGTTGGGCGGCGGCGGCGCTGCGGGCGGAGCGAACGCCGTCCCTCCACGCCTCAGCCAGCGGGACGGTCACCAACCGTGGCTGGGTTGGTCCTGCGGGTGCGGTTGGTCGGTGGCAAGCTCACGTTGGGTGGTCAGGGCGCGGGTCAGGCGTGCGTGGCAGGTGAGGCTGAGGTGTCGGACGCCGCGGCCTTGGCGAGGAACGAGCCCGGGCGGCGGCATCTGATGCCTCGGCCGGGGCGGGGTTGGGTGTGACATTGGGGACGGTTCCTCTGTCACACGCGCGAGGCTACGCGGCGGCCTTGTGTGTCTTCGACGTGGCGGGCCAATAGGCCGATGGTCCCCAGGATCAGCGCGGACAGCGGGACGTTCAGCCATGTCGGCTGCAAGGATCCGGCGACGGGCGCGCCGAGCACGATGGCGCCGCACCAGATCGCGGCCGCCCGGTGGGGTTCGGTCCAGTCGCGGCCGGGGGTGCGGATGAGCCGATGGAGGCACCAGCGCAGGACGCCGAGCCCGGCCAGCAGGATGAGGACGGTCACGCCGAAGCCATATTCGGCGGCCACCTCGACGAGCGGCGAGTACGGCCCGGAGGGGAGCCCGGCGGCCGTCGCGGCGGGGGCGAAGGTGCCCGGCCCGGCACCGAGGAACCACGAGTCGCGCAGCAGCCGGAAGCCGAGGTCGGCCAGCTCCCGCCGCGTGGCCAGGTCCACAGCCGGGCGGGGCCACGGCAGCGCCCCGGCGTCGGGGTAGAGCGCCAGCGCCAAGCCCACGGCCGCTACCGCGCCCGCCAGGATCCAGCGCGTCCGGCGGCCGAGGGCGAGCCAGAGGATGATGACGGCGGCGGCCATGGCCAGCGCGAATGTCTGCCGCGACCACCACAGGACCTCGACGGCCAGCCCCGCGGCCACGGGGTACGCCCAGACCAGCCGCCGGTCGTGCTCGAGCGCGCAGCCGAGCGGCATCAGCGTCAGGCCCGTCAGCGCGGCCACGGCCAGGTTCTCCGGCGTCACAAACGGCCCGGACAACGGCAAGGGCCCGTGGGTCAGGCGCTGGTACACGGTCACGACGGCCAGCAGGCCGAGTAGGTAGAGCCAGCCCCGCGTCACGGTCAGGACGGTCTCGGCGCTCCGGTAGAGCTGGATGAGGGCGAGGGCGAGGATAGTGGCCCCGCCGAGCGTGACCAGTTCGCCGGAGGCGGCGCCGAGCGGGAGCCGCCGGACCAGCAGGAGGAGGCCGCCCGTGGCGAGGAGGATGAGGCCGAGGTAGGCGGCGCGCAGGGCCCGGGAGCGGTCCTGGAAACGCCACCAGTCCCACGCCGCGACGACCCCGAGGACCGCCACGAGGACAGTCAGGGCGGGCACGCGGGGCCCCAGCCAGAAGCCGAGCACGGCCAGGGTGGGGAGCGCGATGAGGACCCAGCCGACCCAGCGGGGGGTGGGCCGGCGCTCGGCCGCGCGGACCGGTTTGGTCAGCGGATTGGCCTGGCCGCCAGGGGCCATTGGCATCCCCTCCAGGCGGACCGGGCGCGGGCGTTCGGTCATCATCGGCACCCATTGTGCCAGGTCACTTTCCGGCAACCTGTGGGCGCCGACCACAAAAAACGGGTCTTCGTTTGGCCGGGAGCGACACATTTCCGTTGACATGAGGGTCAGTTGTTGCCGCCGGGCGCGGCGATGGCCTAGCCTGTGCCATGGGTCAACGCCTTTCGGGGGGCTGACGAGCGAAAAGGAGAACCATGGCCAAGAAGCCTAAGGACAAAGAAAAGAAGGCGGGACAGGCCGCCAAGGCAGGTAAGCTGCCGACGGACACGTTGAAGACGATTGCCACCCAGGTGAAGGCGAAGAAGGCGGCCCAGGCGGCCGTCGATGCCGCAGTCATCAAGGCCCGCGGTGAGGGCTGCTCCTGGGTCCAGATCGCTGTCGCTCTCGGCATTTCGCCTCAGGGTGCCCGGCAGAAGTACCTGTCGAAGATTGAGGCTTAGAGCCACCAAAAGCCCCGCTTTCGTCAGGTGAAGGGCGGAAGCGGGGCTTTTGCTTGGCGCAAATGTGTAGCGGCGCTTAAGTCGGCTCCAAAGTGTTTTCTGTTGCGTACCCGACGTTGCCCTTGAGACCTGAGGCCGAGGTATCAGATGCCGCCGCCCGGGCTCGTTCCTCGCCCAGGCCGCGGCATCTGACACCTCGGCCTGGATGACGCCTCGACCGGTCAGATCAGCCGCCGCCGCGCCGCGCCCTTGTCCGCGGACTGGGCCAGGGACGCGTAGACCTGCAGCGCGCGTGACACGGTCCTCTCCCGCGTTGCCGGCCGCCACCCCGCCTCGTCCTGCTCCGCCCGCCGCCGCGCCAATTCGGCGTCGTCGACCAGCAGTTCGATCCGCCGCTCCGGGATGGAGATGGCGATGCGGTCGCCGTCGCGGATGAGGCCGATGGCGCCACCGTCGGCGGCCTCGGGCGAGACATGGCCGATCGACAAGCCCGACGAGCCGCCGGAGAACCGGCCGTCCGTGATGAGCGCGCACTGCGGCCCCAGCCCGACGGCCTTGAGGTAACTCGTCGGGTACAACATTTCTTGCATCCCGGGCCCGCCCTTGGGCCCCTCGTAGCGCACGACCACGACGTCGCCGGCCGCGATCCGGCCACCCAGGATGGCGTCGACCGCCTCCTCCTGCGACTCCGTGACTTTGGCCTGCCCCTCGAAGGTCCATTGGTCCTCCGGCACGCCGGCCGTCTTGACGATGCAGCCGTCCTCCGCGATGTTGCCGAACAGGACGGCCAGGCCGCCGTCGGCCGTGTAGGCGTGGGCGACGGACCGGATGCAGCCGGCCGTGGCGTCCGTGTCCAGGGAGGTCCAGCGGACCGTCGAGGAGAACGGCTCGACCGTCCGCTGCCCGCCCGGCGCCGCGTGGAAGAGCTCGACGGCCTCGGGCGTGGCGTGGCCGCCGCGGATGTCCCAGTCGCGCAACCAGGCGTCGAGCGAGGGCGCGTGGACGGAGTGGACGTCACGCTGGAGCAGGCCGCCGCGGTCGAGCTCGCCGAGGATGGCGGGGATGCCGCCAGCCCGGTGGACGGACTCCATGTAGTACGTGTGCGAGTTCGGCGCGACCTTGCAGATGCACGGCACCCGGCGTGACAGGGCGTCGATGTCGGGCTGCGTGAAGTCGACCTCCGCTTCCTGGGCGGCGGCCAGGAGGTGGAGGACCGTGTTGGTCGACCCGCCCATGGCGATGTCCATCGTCATCGCGTTAGCGAAGGCGGCCTTGGTCGCGATCGACTTGGGCAGGACCGATTCGTCGTCACGCTCGTAGTAGCGGTGGCAGAGGTCGACGATGAGCCGTCCGGCCTTGAGGAAGAGGTCACGCCGGGCGCTGGACGTGGCGAGGGTCGAGCCATTGCCGGGCAGGCCGAGGCCGAGGGCCTCGACCAGGCAGTTCATCGAGTTGGCCGTGAACATGCCGGAACACGAGCCGCAGGTCGGGCAGGCGGCCTGCTCGATCCGGCCGATCGCGTCGTCCGTCACGTTCGGGTCGACCGCGGCGATCATGGCGTCGATGAGGTCGAGGGAGGTCCGGGCCTCGCCGTCGTTGACGATGGCCGAGCCGGCCTCCATCGGCCCGCCGGACACGAAGACGGTCGGGATGTTCAGGCGGAGGGCCGCGATCAGCATCCCGGGCGTGATCTTGTCGCAGTTAGAGATGCAGACCAGCGCGTCGGCGCAGTGGGCGTTCGCCATGTACTCGACCGAGTCGGCGATGAGCTCGCGGCTCGGCAGGGAGTAGAGCATGCCGCCGTGGCCCATGGCGATGCCGTCGTCGATGGCGATCGTGTCGAACTCCCGCCCGATGCCCCCGGCCTCGGCAATCGCCCCGCAGACGAGCTGGCCGATGTCCTTCAGGTGGACGTGGCCGGGCACGAACTGGGTAAACGAGTTGGCCACGGCGATGATCGGCTTGCCGAAGTCCGCGTCGGCGACACCGGTGGCGCGCCACAGCGCCCGCGCCCCGGCCATGTTCCGCCCGTGGGTAGTAGTGCGAGACCGCAATTCAGACATGAGCAACTCCCCTCAAGATCAGCAGGCCCGAGCCTAGCGGCCCCGGCCGAACCCCGGCGCGCAGGCTTCAGGCCGGGGACAGTCTCCGATCTGATCGGGGACTGTCCCCACGGGCTCAACCGCCCACCGTGACCTTTCCAGCAGGCCTGGTCCGTGGGGACTGTCCCCAGGTGTTGTCCGGTCTTGGATACGGGCAACACCAATCTGGTCGGGGTCACTCACAAAGCCGGGGTCTCAAGTGCCTTACCAAGTGTGAGGAACAACCGGGGGCAGCCCCCGGCTCGATCGTCGAAGGGGGAGTCTCATGCCTCGTCAAGGCCGTGTTCGGGGAGAGTCAGGCGTCTACCATGTGACGCTGCGGGGCGTGGACCGGAGGGACATCTTCCGCGACGACGTCGACCGGTGGCGGTTTCTCGGGCTCCTGGCCCAAGCCCGCAACCAGACCGGCGCCCACCTGCTCGCCTTCTGCCTGATGACCAACCATGTCCATCTGCTGGTACACACCCCCGACGGGCCGCCCACGGCTTTCGTCCGACGCGTCGCCGGCCGCTACGGGGCGTGGTACAACCACCGCCACCAGCGCACCGGCCACCTGTTCGAGGGCCGCTACCACAGCCAGCCCGTCGACCATGACCGGTACTTGGCCGCCGCCGTGTCGTATGTGCACACGAACCCCGTCCGGGCCGGCTTGTGCGGGACGGTCCAGGAGTATGAATGGGTCAGCCCGCGGTGGTGGGGAGAGCCGGGCGGGCTGGTGGACCTCGGCTGGCTGCGCGGCTATGTGGACCTGGCGGATGTCCGGCGGCTGGACGAGGAGACCGAGCGGCGCGAGCGGGACAAGCGGCGGCCCGGGCCTGAGGTGTGGGAACGCATGGGGACAGCGGGTGGTGTGGGGAGATAACGGGGACTGTGCCCAGGGCGGGGTGGTGTGGGGACAGTCCCCTCGGACCACGGTCCGCACGGACGTGACAGTTGGGCGGGAGAGTCCGAGGGGACAGTCCCCGGCCATGCGGTTGAGTCCGTGGGGACAGTCCCCGATCGGGTCGGGGGCTGTCCCCATCTCACGGCCTGTTTTCAGGGGCAATTCAGGTCACGCTCGTAGGATGGGCGGGTGAGCGCACATCGTCGCCGGCTCAGCGGGCTTCTTCTCCTCGTCCTGCTTGCCGTGGCGTCCGCGCTCAACCCCAGTTCCGCCCACGCCGCCACCCCGGCCGGGGAGATCGTGCTGACCGGGTTGACGGCCGACGACGACGGCCTGGAGCTGACGCTGACCGTGACGAACACGGGCGACACGCCCCTCTACACGGCCGAGGTGATGCTGTGGCGCCAGGCCACGACGATCCGGACCCAGTCCGCCCTCTCCGCCAGCCTGGCCGCCGACCCCGCCGCCGACACGGGCGGCCGCCTCGGCTGGCCCCACACCGACGCCTACCAGGTCCTCTCCGCCGACGACGCCACGTTCGCCGTCGGCGACTCCCGCTCCGTCACGCTGTCGGCGACCTGGGAGGAACTCGACCTGACCGATCCGGGCGTCTACCTCGTCGGCGCCCAGCTCTACGCCGCCCCGGCCGCGGGCGGGGACGGGTCGGTCGTGGCCCGGGCCCGGACCCTCGTCGTCCGGCCCGGCGACGTCACGGCCGAACGGGTCACGGTCGTGGCGCTGACGAGCCAACCCTCGCTCCTGACCGGCAGCGAGTTCCTCGACGACCACCTGGCCCAGGAGATGGCCCCCCGCGACGGCGCCACGTCCGGCGGCCGCCTGACTGAACTCGCCTACGCCGCCGCCCGGGCCGGCACGGTCTGGTACATCGACCCCGCCCTCTACCACGCGGCCCAGGTCATGGCCGCCGGCTACACGGTCCGCCAACCCGAGCCGGCCGGCGCGACCGAGCCGGCCGAGCCGGCCGAGTCGGCCGAGACCGTCCCCGGCCAGGGCGCCGCGGCCGCCGCCCAGTGGCTCGCCCTGGTCGACGCCCTGCCCGGCGCGCTCGGCTACCGCACGCTCTGGGGCGACCCCGACCTGGTCCTGGCCGGCCAACTCGGCGATCCAACGATCGTCACGCGCGCCGCCACCGCCTGGGACGAGGCCCTGGCGGCCGAGGATTCCGACGTCACCCGGCTGGCCGCCCTGCCCCTCCTCGTCCACCCGGCCGGCGGCCGGATCGACGCCGCCACGTGGGCCCTGCTCCCAGACCTCGGCGAGGTCACGGTCCTCGCCACGTCGGACGGTTCGGTCGCCGCCGCGCCCGCCCTGGTCCCGACCCTGGCAACCTCATTCGCCCCCGGACCCGGCCCCGACATCGCCACGACGACCCTCCAATACCGGCAGCGGGCGCTGGCCGAGGACTACCTCAACGCGGCGGCCGGCCGGCCCAGCGTGCGCGTCCTGACGACGGTGGCGGACGCGGCCCTGTCGGCCGGCCCGGTGCCCGCCTGGGTCCACCCCGTCGCCCTGGCCGACGTCACAACCGGCCAAGGCGCCGCCCTGGCCCAGGCCGACGCCCCCCAACCGGTCCTGACCGGCGCCAACCGTGACGCCGTGGCCGCGCTGGAGCAGGCGGTCCTGACCTTCGCGGACCTGACCGGCGACCCCGCGGCCGTTGTGGCCGTCGCCAACGGCGCGCTGACCGCCTCGCTCAGCCAGGACTGGGCCGGCCCCGCCGCCGCCCTCGCCTACACGGCCGCCGCCGAGGCCATCCTCGACGCCGCGCTCGGCCAGGTCCAGGTCGGCCTGGTCGAGAACATCATCATGACGGCCCACGACACGAGCTTCCCGGTCTCAATCGCCAACAACCTCGACCACGCCATCCAGGTCCGCCTCGTCCTCGCGTCCGACCGCCCCCTCCGCCTCAGCGCCGACTACCCCGACGTCATCGCCGTCGACGCCGGCGACCGCGTCACGATCCCCGTCACCCCGCGCATCCTCGACGATGGCGACGTCACGGTCACCGCCAGTTTGGCGACCGAGTCCGGCCGGCCGTTCGGCCAGTCCGTCAGCCGCGTCATCGAGATCAACCAGTCGGGCCGCCTGGCCTGGATCATCGTCATCGTCTCCGGCGTCGTCCTGACCGCGGGCACGGTCCTCCGCGTCAAGACGGTCCAGCGCTCCCGCCGCCGCGCGGCCGACGCCGCCGGCCCGGCCGACGCCGCTGAGGACCCGGCTGGCCCGGGCGCCACCGCGGCCGCACCGCCCGCTTCGGGAGGCGCCGATGGCTGAGTCCGCCGGCCGCGCCAGCCGCCTGCTGGGCGCCAGCGCCCTGATGACGTCGGGAACGCTGGTCAGCCGGGTGTTCGGCGCCGTCCGCGTCGTGCTGACGGGCAAGGTCCTCGGCATCGGCGCGCGCCAGTCCGACCTGTTCGCCCTCGCCTGGATGATCCCCAACTCGGTCTACATCATCGTTGCCAGCGGCCTGGCCAACGCCATCCTCGTGCCCCAGCTCGTCCGCGCCAAGAAGGACCCCGACGGCGGCGAGGCCTACACCAACCGGATACTGACGGCCTTCTTCCTGCTCTTCCTCCTGGTCACGCTGGCCTGCACGGCCGTGGCCGGCCCGTTCGCCCGGCTCATGGCCGGGCCGGCCTGGACCGACGACCCGGCCCTCGTCTCCCACGTCAACTCGCTGGCCGTCCTGACCGCCTTCTGCATGCCCCAGGTCTTCCTCTACGGCGTCTTCGTCCTGCTCTCCCAGGTCCTCAACGCGCGCGGCTCCTTCGGGCCGCCGATGTGGGCGCCGATCGCCAACAACATCATCCAGATCGCGACCATCGGCCTGTACTTCGGCCTGTTCGGCCGCGGCCCCGAGGCCAACGCCCAGCCGTTCAGCCGGGCCCAGATCCTCCTCCTGTCGGGCGGCTGGGCCCTGGGCCTGGTCGCCCAGGCCGCCGTCCTCATCCCCTTCGCCCGCCGCGCCGGCTTCCGCTACCGGCCCCGCTTCGACCTCCTCCACACCGGCCTGGCCCACACGTTCGGCCTGGCCAAGTGGAGCCTCCTGTTCGTCGGCGTGGCCAACGTCGCCCTCTACGTCTGCACGCGCCTCGTCATGCCCGCCACGGCCGAGGGCGAGGGGGCCGGCAAGAACGTCTACGACAACGCCTACCTGATCTTCGCCCTGCCCCACTCGCTCGTGGCCGTGTCCATCGCCACTGCCCTCGTGCCCGCCCTGTCGGCCTACGCCGCGCGCTCCCAGATGCAGTCGTTCGCCCGCGAGCTCAGCCACGGGGTCCGGCTGACCGTGACGGCCATCCTCCCGCTGGCGCTCCTCCTCCTCGCGCTCGGCCAGGCCATCCCGCCCCTCTACTACCGGGACGCGGAGGAGGCCGCGGCCGCCGGCTACGTCGGCTGGACGCTCATGGCGCTGGCGGCCGGCCTCGTGGCCTTCTCCGTGCAATACGTTTTCCAGCGCGCCTATTTCGCCATTGAGGACACCCGCTCGGTCTTCGTCTTCGAGGTCGTCATGGCGGTCACGTGGATCGCCGGCGCGTGGGCCTTGGTCGCCGTCACGGGCCACGCCCCCGCCTGGCTGGCCCCCTGCATGGCGTTGGCCAACGCCATCTCGATGTGGATCGGCCTCGCCGTCACGCTCGTGCACAGCCGGCGGCAGCTCCCGACCGTCCGGCTCGGGCCCTTGGCCCGTCACGCGGTCCGCACGTTCCTGGCCGCGGCCCCCGGGGCGGCGCTGGCGTGGGTCATCGTGGGCTTCCAGACCGGCCATTGGGACGGCCTCATTGCCGACATTCTGGGCTTGGTTGCCGCCTGTTTGGCCGCCGGTGCGGTGTACTTGTCCCTGGCGAGGTTCTTCCATCTCCAGGAGATCGACCAGGTGGTCGGCCTCGTCACCGCAAAGCTCCGGCCCCACTCCCAGGACGCGAAGGAGGACACGATGGCGGTCGTCAACCCCCCGCGTCCCGACGGCACGCCGCCGGGCCCGCAGCCGCCCAAGGCGCCCGACGGCTCGTTCCCCCAGGCCCAGGCCGGCGGCGCCGCCGACCGGATCATGCCGCCGGCCCCCAAGGCGCCCCCAGCCCCCCGCCCCCCCGCCCCCCCCCCCCCCGCGCGCCCCGCCCCCCCCCCCCCC
>JAISTC010000158.1 GCA_031272805.1 Propionibacteriaceae bacterium | reverse complement strand
GAAGTGTGACAAAAGGAACCGTCCCCAATGTCACACCAATGTCACACCCAATGTCACACCAGGTAGCGGGCCTGGAGGTAGTCCAGCTCGTCGGCCAACTGTTCTGTTCGGGCCATCGTGTAGCCGTGGTCCTTGGCGTAGGCCGCTACGTTGCGGTACAGCGCGTCGATCTCCAGCGGGCGGTGGGCCAGGTAGTCCAGGCGCATCGACGGGCTGTACTCGGCCATCCCCGCCACGGACCCGGCCATCTCGTCGATGAAGCCCGCGTCGATCGTGACGCCGCACGCCGCCGCCGCCTCGACCACCTCCGCCATCAGCGCCCGCACCAGCCGGTCCGCCGCCGGGGACTCGGCCAGGTCCTTGGTCGTCGCGTCGAGGACGACGGACAGCCCGTTAAAGGGGATGTTCCAGACCAGCTTGCGGAAGCGGGCCGTGACGACGTCGGGCTGGGTTGAGACCTCCAGGCCGGCCGCGGTCAACAGGTGCTCGAGCTGGCCGAGGCGGACCTGGTCGTCCGGGTTGAGGGGGGCGAGGGTGATGGCGCCGTAGGCCGTGTGGCGGACGTGGCCCGGGCCCTCGCGGAAGGCGCAGATGAAGCAGAGGCCGGAGAAGATGTGGACGCGGGCGTGGCGGGCGGCGAGCTGCTGCTCGATGCCGAAACCGTTCTGCATCACGAGGAGGACGCCGTCCGGCTTCATCACCGGCCAGAGGATCGGCAGGACGTCGTCGTTGGCGGTCGCCTTCGTCGCCACGCAGACGAGGTCGCACGGCGGCATGTCGACCACGTCGTTGTAGACGTGGAGCTCGTTGGCCGGGATGGAGAAGTCGCCCTCGACCGAGTCGACGCGCAGGCCGTGGGCCTTGAGGTGGTCGTACTCGGAGTGGGCCAGGAAGTGGACCGTGTGGCCACCGTGCGCCAACCGGGCCCCGTAATAGCCGCCGATGGCTCCGGCGCCGATGATTGCCACGTCCATGGGGACTCCCTTCTGCCCCGCCATGCTACCGTGCCCAGCCAGGCCCGGCCGACGGGGGGAGCGGCGGGGCGCGTGACGATGGGCGTCGTCAGATGGGAATCGTCACGCTGGACTGGCTTGGGCCGTCCGTCACGCTGGGCGCGGCCCCGGCGGGAGGCTCAGCGCCGTTGGCAGGTCGGGCAGTAGTGCGTACCGCGCCCGGCCACGCGGGTCTTGCGGATGGTGGCGCCGCAGCGGGAGCAGGCCTGGCCCTCGCGGCGGAAGACGTGGGCGAAGCCGAGGTAGGAACCCTTGTTGCCCTCGGCGTCGACGTAGTTGCGGTCGGTCGAGCCGCCCAGGTCGATCGAGAGGCGCATGACGCTGGCCGCCGCCTCGTACAGCTCGCGCAGCTTGCGCGCGCTGACGTCGGCCACGGGCCGGGCCGGGTTGACCCGCGCCGCCCACAGCGCCTCGTCGGCGTAGATGTTGCCGATGCCCGCGACGATCTCCTGGTTGAGGAGGGCGGCCTTGACCGTCGTCTTGGGGTGGCGGGCGATGCGGCGGCGGAACTCGGGCAGGCCCGCCGGGTCGAGCGGCTCGGGGCCGAGGGCGGCGATGAACGGGAGGTGTTCGACCGCGTCGGTCGCCATCAGCCGGACCCAACCGAACTTGCGCTGGTCGTTGAAGAACAGTTGCGTGCCGTCGGCGAAGCGGAACTCCAGCCGGGTCGAGCGGTCGGGCAGCCGGGCCAGGAGCGAGTCGGTCGGGTGGCCGCCGCCCCAGTCCTCCGCCCCGCGGACGACCATCTGGCCGGTCATCTTGAGGTGGCCGACCAGGGAGAAGCCGTTGTCGAGGTCCAGGATGAGGACCTTGGCGCGGCGGCGCGCGGCCGCGATCGTCGCGCCGACCACGTGACGCTGGATCGCGGCGGCGGTCTCCTCCCTGGTCGGCGGCAGGTCGGCGACCTGGAAGCTCTTGGGCTCGAAGACCTCCAGGGCGGCGATGGTCCGGCCCACGACGAGCCGGTCCAGCCCCCGGCGGACCGTCTCGACCTCGGGCAACTCAGGCATGGGGCCGACTGTAGCGCGGGCGTGGTGACAGGGGGCGCGGCGGACGGCGTGACGGGCAGACGCACTGGTCACACGTGACGGTCACGCGCGGCGGTCACGGGCGGCGCTGGACGGGACGGCCGGACGGGCGGCGCCGGACGGCACAAAGGTGCACCGCGGTTTGGTGAGACGGCTTGCGCCCCGGGGGTGGCGGGAGAACAATGTTCGTATGGTCGCCCTCCGCCCTGGTGGCCCTCGATATGGAGCCCATATCAAACCCTCGTTCTGGGTTTGCGTCACCCCTCTCGGAGTCCTCAGTCTCGCCCTCTACGGCTTCGCGCTGAACGACTTCGTCCTGACCCTCCAATCGGTGTTCCGCAAGCCCAAACAGGCCCTGTTGACGCTCGCGGCGGTCGAGGGCGAGCCCGAGACCTGGCGGGAGTTCGCGCAGGCGTACGCGCAGCAACTGACGGCCGCGGCCGTGCTCGCCATGCTCGTGTTCGGGATCGTGTTCGTGGCCCAGCGGCGGGCGCTCGTCCAGGGCGATGTCATCGTGTTCCGCAGCCTGTTCGGGCGCGAGCGTTACCGGCCGCTGGCCGGCGTGACGTCCGTCACCGGCCTCTACCTCAACCCCATCCTGCCCGGCGGAGTGTGGATCCACTACGCCGGACGCCGGCTGCCCGTGTGGTTCTCGGGCCTCGGCATGTCGAACAAGGCCCTGCGCCGCCTGGTCGCGGACATCCGGGCCGGGGCCGCGCTGTCGACGCCCGTGCTGCTCGCCGTCCCGGCGTCCGCGTGACGGCGCTGGACCGTCCCGGCATCGTCTAGGCTCGGCCCGTGACGTCTCCGAACGACCCTGTGCCTCCCAACTCTCCCGCCGCCGCCGTCGGCGTGGTCCTGGCCAATCTCGGCACGCCCGACGAGCCGACGCTGCCCGCCGTCCAGCGCTACCTGCGCGAATTCCTGTCCGACCGGCGCATCGTCGACCTCAGCCCGGTCATCTGGAAGCCGATCCTCGAGACCTCGATCATGCACGGCCACGCCAAGCTGTCGACCGCCAAGTACGCCAGCGTCTGGTACCCCGACGGCTCGCCCCTCCTGGTCCACGCCCGGGCCCAGGCGGCGGCCGTGGCGGCGGCGTTGGGGGCGCAGTGTGTGGCGCCGGGGGTCCGGGAGGAAATCGTCACGCCGGACGTCAGCGTGGCGGCCGGGGCCGGGGTGGCCGTGGGCGCGGGGAGTGCGGGGGACCTGGGTGCCGCGGGGGCGGGCGGACCGGGGAGCCGGGTGAGCGTGACGTACGGGATGCGGTACGGGACGCCGTCGCTGGCGACGGCGCTGGACACGCTGCGGGCGGCCGGGGCGGGGCGGCTCCTGATCGTGCCGCTGTACCCGCAGTTCTCGACCACGACGACGGCGACCGTGATCGACGCGCTCGGGGCCTGGTGCCGGGAGGCGTGGGACCTGCCGGAGCTGCGCTGGGTCAGGAGTTGGGCGACGGACGCGGGCTATGTCGAGGCGTGCGCCCGGCGGATCGAAGCCTGTTGGGAGGAGTGGGGGCGGCCCGACTTCGCGCGGGGCGACAAGCTGCTGCTCAGCTACCACGGCATCCCGGTCACGTACGTGGCGGCGGGGGACCCGTACCCGCGGGAGTGCGAGGCGACGACGGACCTGTTGCGGGC
>JAISTC010000112.1 GCA_031272805.1 Propionibacteriaceae bacterium | reverse complement strand
GAGACCTACAGTGGTGGGCTCGCGGACGGGAGAAGATTAGGCGTGGGTGACAAGCGGGCCAACGAGTCGGACATCATCATTCCCGGGGTCGCCCGGCCCTTCCACCCCCGCCTCATCCTCCTGGTCAACATGGTGCCGCTGGCCCTGGCGCTGATGCAGATTTCCAGCGTCAACGTCGGCCTCCCCTCGATCCAGGTCACGCTGGGCGCCAGTTCCGCCCACATCCAGTGGGTCCTGTCGGGCTACGCCCTGGCGTTCGGGATCTGCCTCGTGCCGGCGGGCCGGCTGGGCGACCTGCTCGGCCACTGCACGATCTTCACCGTCGGCCTCGGCGTCTTCGGCCTCGCCTCGCTGGCCTGCGGCCTCGTCGACGACCCCCTTGCCCTCAACGCCGCCCGCGTCTTCCAGGGCCTCGGCGCCGGCCTCCAAGGACCCCAGACGACGGGCCTGATCCAGCAGTACTTCAAGGGCCAGGCCCGCGCCCGCGCCTACGCCACGTTCGGCATGGTCGTGGCCGGGTCCGTCGCCGTCGGCCCCGTCCTCACCGGCACGATGCTCCGCCTCCTCGGGACCGACCTCGGCTGGCGCGTGCCCTTCATGATGAACTGCCCCCTGGCCCTGATCGGCTGCGCCACCGCGCTCCGCTGGCTCCCGTTCGAGACGGAGCGGGCGCGACGCCGGGCACGGGACGCGGCCAAGGGTCACGCGGACCAGGGTCACGCCGACCAGGGTCACGCCGCCACAGCCGCGCCCCGCGTGACGCGGCCCCGCCTGGACCTCGACCCGGTCGGCGCCCTCCTCCTGACGGGCGCGCTGGTCTGCGCCATGCTCCCGTTCATGCTCCACGGCGTGCCGCCCACCCGCTTCTGGCTCCTCGCCGGGACCGCCGCGCTCGGCGGCGTCTGGTTCGCCTGGGAGCGCCTCTACGCCCGGCGCGGCCGGGCCCCGATGGTCGACCTCGGCCTGTTCCGCCTCAAGGGCTACATCCACCAGACGACCGTGTCGACCCTCGACTTCCTGGGCATCACGTCGATCTTCGTGGTCGTCGCCCTGTTCCTCCAGCAGGGCCTCGGCTGGGACCCGCTGCACGCCGCGCTGATCGGCCTGCCCAACGCCGCCGCCAGTTGCGTCGGCGCCATCTGGGCCGGGAAGTACGTCCTGGTCAAGCGCGACAAGGTCATCATCGCCGCGCTGGCCACGGTCGTGACCGCCATGCTGGCGACCGCCGCCGTCGTCCACTTCGCCGCCACCGGGCTCAGCCCCTGGTGGCTCATGGCGACGCTCGCCCTCCACGGCTTCGGCCAGGGCGTCTTCGGCGCCGCCAACCAGACCCTGTCGATGCTCGAGGTCCCCGTCCACCAGGCCGGGACGGCGGGCGGCCTGAAATCGATGGCCGAGCGCGTGTCGACGGCGATGGGCAACGCCGTCATGACGGGCATCCTGTTCGCCGCCCTGCCCGCGCTCGGCTGGTACGCCGCCGCCGTCACGACGTACGCCGTCATCGCCGCCGTGGTGGCGGCGGCGCTGGCCCTGGCCACGGTGTACCACCTGGTGCACCGCCACCGCCCCTCCGCCGGGTCGGCCATGGCGCGCTAGTCTGGGCCCGTGGTAGCGCTCCCGCCTCGGAAGGACCCCCTCATGCCTGAACCCGTCGGCATCGGCCTCATCGGCCCGGGCAATGTCTCCGGCCAATACTTCGACACGTTCGCCCGCCTCAGCGACCTCGACCTCGTCGCCATCGCCGGGCGCAACGCCTGGAAGGTGTCGCACATCGCCGCCGAACGCCACCTCCAGCCGGTCACGGTCGACCAGCTCCTGGCCGACGACGACATCGCCCTCGTCGTCAACCTGACCGTCCCCGCCGTCCACGCCGAGGTCAACCGCGCCATCCTCGCCGCCGGCAAGCACGTCTACGCCGAAAAACCCTTGGCCCTGACGTTCGAGGAAGGCCAGGCGCTGGTGGCCGACGCCGCGGCGCGCGGCCTCCGCCTCGGTTGCGCGCCCGACACGGTCCTCGGCACGGGCGTCCAGACCGCCGCCCAGATCGTCCGCTCCGGCCGCCTCGGCGAGGTCATCGGCGCGACGGCGCTGTGGGGCGCGGCCGGCCCGGAGCTGTGGCACCCGACGCCCGCGTTCTACTACGAGCCCGGCGGCGGCCCGGCCCTCGACATGGGCCCCTACTACATCACCGCCCTGGTCCACCTGCTCGGACCCGTCACGAGCGTGACGGGCCTGGCGCGCGGCAGCGGCCGCCGGCGGGCCGTCGGGACCGGCCCGAACACGGGCCAGAACCTCCCCGTCGCCGTCCCGACCCACTCCATCGCGCTGCTGCGCCACGCCTCCGGCGCCGTCACGACCGTCATGCTGTCGTTCGAGACGTGGGGCCAGGGGCCGGAGCGGCGCTTCGAGGTCTACGGCACGCGCGGCACCCTCCGGGTCCCCGACCCCAACCACTTCGACGGCGAGGTCCGGCTCTTCGACGCCACGGGCGTCGTCAACACGACCGACGAGGCCGCCCGCCGCTTCGAGGCAGTCAAGCCGACGGCCGGCTACTGGCCGGGCGGCCGCGGCATCGGCGTCCTGGAGATGGTCGAGGCGCTGCGCACCGGCCGGCCCCACCGCGCCTCCGGCGAGTTGGCCCTCCACGTCCTCGAGATCCTGACCGCCATCGAGCGCTCCGACGGCGCGCCGGTCGAGCTGACGACGACCGTGACGCCGCCGGACCTCGTGCCACTGCGGGAGCTGCGATGACCGTCACGCTGCCCGCCGGGTCGGGCGACGCCGCGGGCGCCGCCACGCTGGACGAGGTCGCGCGCCTGGCGGGCGTGTCGCGCTCGACGGCCTCGCGGGCCCTCAACGGCGGCACGGCGTCGGCCCGCTCGGTCGCGGCGGTCCAGGCGGCCGCGGCCCAGCTCGGCTTCGTCGCCAACCGGGCCGCCCGGGGCCTGGCCCGCCAGCGGACGGACGCCATCGCCCTCGTCATCCCCGAGCAGCCGGCCTTCATCTTCTCCGACGTGTTCCTGGCCCAGGTGACGACGACCGTGTCGGCGGCGGCGTGGCGGGCGGGGCTCCAGCCCCTGCTCGTCCTGATGGACCCGGCCGACCCCGTGGCGACGGGCGCGCGGGTCCTCAACCCGGGCAACGTCGACGGCATGGTCATCGCCAGCTACCACCACAGCCCCCAGATGGAGGACCTGCTGACGTCCTCGCGCCTGCCCGCCGTCTTCATCGGCAAGCCGCCCTCGGCCGACCTGTTCCCCTACGTCGACGTCGATAACTACGGGGGCGGCCACCAGGCCACGGCCCACCTGGTCGCCCGCGGCTGCCGCCACCTCGCCTGCCTGGGCGGCGACCTGGCGATGGCGGCGGTGGCGGACCGCCGCCAGGGCTGGCTCGACGCCTGCGCCGAGGCGGGGATCGCGCCGGGCCCGTTCGTCGGCGGGGCCTTCACGGCGGAGTCCGGGCTGGCCGAGACCCGCCAGCTCCTGGCGGACTACCCGGAGGTCGACGGCGTCTTCGCCCAGTCCGACGGCATCGCGGCCGGCGTCCTCCAGGCCCTGTCGGCGGCCGGCAAGCGGGTCCCGGACGACGTGGCGGTGGTCGGCTTCGACAACTTCGCCGTGGCGACGCAGACGTGCCCCCAGCTGACCACGGTGACCCAGCCCGTGACCGACCTGGCCGGGGCGGCCGCCGACCTGTTGCTGGGCTACCTGAAGACCGGCGCGTGGTCGGACTACCCGCGGACGTTCCCCACAACACTGGTAGTCCGCGACTCCGCCTAGGGGCGGGCGGGAGCGCGCCGCTAGACTCGGCGGCAACCGTCTGGCCGAGGAGCTGATCATGGGGACACAGGAGTACGGGTTCGAGACGCTGGCCGTGCGCGCCGGCTGGTGGGACGGCGATCCGCAGACCGGGGCCGTCGCCCCGCCGATCTACCTGTCGAGCAACTTCGTCTTCGAGACCTGCGACGCCGTCAACGACATCCTGACGCGCGGGCCCGAGGGCGCGTTCGTCTACTCGCGCGGGTCGAACCCGACCGAGGTCGTCCTGGAGCAGCGCCTGGCCGCGCTGGAGGGGGCGGAGGCCGCGCTGGCCTTCAACACGGGCGTGTCCGCCATCATCGCCGGCGTCACGCACCTGGTCCGCTCGGGCGACCACATCGTGGCCGGCCAAACCCTCTACGCCGCCGCCCAGTACTTCTTCCGCTCCATCCTGCGCGACCGCTTCGGCGTCGAGGTCACGTTCGTCGACGCGACCGACCCCGCCAACATCGCCGCCGCCATCCGGCCGACGACGAAGGTCGTCTACGTCGAGACCCCGGCCAACCCGACCATCGTCCTGACCGACCTGGCCGCGCTGGGCCGGATCACGCGGGACTACCCCGGGATCACGACGATCGTCGACAACACGTTCGCCTCGCCCTACCTCCAGCGGCCCCTCGCCTACGAGGGCATCGACGTCGTCCTGGAGTCGGCCACGAAGTACCTGGCCGGCCACTCCGACGTCCTCGGCGGCGTCCTGGCCGGCCGCCGGGAACTGATGGACGCCATCCGGCTCGACACGCTGATCAACCTGGGCGGCCCGATCGACGCCATGAGCGCGTGGCTGGTCCTGCGCGGCGTCAAGACGCTGCCCGCCCGCGTCGACCGCCAGTGCGCCGCGGCGCAGCAGATCGCCGAGTACCTGGAGGCCCACCCCAAGGTCGCCACGGTCTACTACCCCGGCCTGCCCTCCCACCCGCAATACGAGTTGGCCCGCCGCCAGATGGCCCAGCCCGGCGGCATGATCACCTTCGACCTGGCCGGCGGCCTGGCGGCGGGCAAGGCCACGCTGGACAGCTTCCGGCTGATCCGCCGCGCCGTCAGCCTGGGCGACTGCGACACGCTGGCCGAGCACCCGGCCTCCATGACGCACAACGACAACTTCGTGTCCCCGGCCGACCGGCTGGCCTCCGGCATCACGGACGGCCTGGTCCGCCTGTCGGTCGGCTTGGAAAGCGTGGACGACCTGCTAGAGGACCTGGACCAGGCGCTGGCCCGCGCGTGACCCTTACTTCTCGCCGGCTGCCTTTTCCAGGGATTCGCCGGCGGTTTCCTTCGAGAACAGGTACACGATGACGCCGCCGACGGCGGTCACGATGGCGACGACGATGAAGCCGGACAGGTCGCCCAGCGCCTTGATGATCGCGCCGATGACCATCGGGCTGAGGAACGAGACGACCCGGCCGCACGAGCCGGCGAAGCCGACGCCGGACGCCCGGACGCGCGTCGGGAAGTTCTCCGGCACGAAGATCCACAACAGCACATTGCAGAACTGGAGCCCGATGCAGACCAGGATCATGGCGAACAGCATGACCCCGCCGACCTTGGTCGAGAACGCGGCCAGGAACAGGACGGCGGCCGCGAAGTAGACCATTGTCAGCAGGACGGACAGGCGCCGGCCGATCTTGTCGGCGATGACGCCGGCGACCGGCCCGATGACCGCGGCGATCAGCGCCGCGATGGCCATGTACAGGAAGATGCTGCGGCCGATGTCGACGGCGACGGACTTGTCGTTCATGTCGGCGCCCGACGCGATGGCGTCGGCCACGGCCTGGTTCTGGAGGATCTTGGGCAGCCAGATGCCGAAGCCGTACGTCCCGACCGACAGGACCATGTAGTAGAACGACATGATGATCGTGGCCTTGCGGACCTGCGGCGTGAACAGCTCCGTCAGCGACGTCTTGGGCGCCGCCACGCGCGCCGCCGCGATCTGCTTCTCCAGCGCCACGGCCTCCTCGACCGACACGGTCGGCGCGCCCAGGAACTTCCGCTCCAGCCGGTCGACGGCCTGTGCGGCCTCCTCGAAGCGCCCCTTCTGGACGAGCCAGCGGACCGATTCGGGGAAGGCGAACCAGGCGATGACGGCGAGGATGAGCGGCAGGGCGCCCAGGTAGAAGCCGGTCCGCCAGCCCGACGGCGACGAGAAGATGAAGGCCCAGCCGAGGAAGAACGCGACCGCGCCGCCGACGCCGAACAGCGCCTGGACGATGCCGAGGCTGCGGCCGCGGACCTTGGCGGGGAGGAACTCCGACAGGTAGCTGAGCGCGATCGGGACGACGGCGCCGAGCCCGATGCCCGACAGGAAGCGCCAGACGAGCAGCCACCAGAACCCCGGCGACGTCCCGGCCAGGCCGATGGCGATGGCGTAGATGGCGATGAAGACGGAGAAGGCCTTGACCCGGCCCAGCTTGTCGGCGACCTGGCCACCGCCCAGCGCGCCGATGATCATGCCGCCGAAGGCGGCCCCGCCGAGGAGGCCGTACAGGACCTCGTCGCCGAGGGCCTCGAAGCCCGGCACGGAGGCCAGGACCATGAGGCAGACGGTCATGATCTGCGTGTCGTAGGCGTCGAACAGGACCCCTGTCCCGACCGACGCGGTCATCTTGGCGTGCCAGCCCTTGTAGGGCATGGCGTCAAGGCGTTCATTGAGGTTCGGCATTGGACCCCTCCTGGGGCTGGGGGCGCGCGGCCCGGCGGCAGCGGGCCCATTCCCCAGCCCGCCGAGATGAAGCCTAGGGACGTCACGCCCGCGCGGCCAGAGCCCGAAAGTTACGGTTTGCCGCAACTTTCGCGCCGATTTTTCGCCCCCTGGCCCCGCCGTCGCCCGCTTGCTACGCTCGTCACGCCCGCGGCCGCGCGGGAGTCACGAGTTAGGGGACACCGTGGACGAGATCGCCGAAGCCTGCCGCACCCTGGAGGACCAGATCATCGACTGGCGCCGGGAGTTCCACCGCCATCCCGAGTTGTCGTACCAGGAGACCTGGACCGGCCGCCGCATCCAGGCGGAGCTGGACCGGCTGGGGCTGCCCTGGGAGGCCATCCCCGAGTCCACCAGCTTCGCCGCCACGGTCGAGGGCGCCCGGCCCGGCCCGGCCGTGGCCCTGCGCGCCGACATCGACGGCCTGCCCGTGACGGAGGACACGGGCCTGGCCTTCGCCTCCGAGACCGAGGGCGTCATGCACGCCTGCGGCCACGACGGCCACATCGCCATGCTGCTCGGCGCCGCCTCAGTCCTGGCCGCCCGGCGCGACCAGTTGGCCGGCCGGGTCCACCTGCTCTTCCAGTCGGCCGAGGAGGTCGGCGGCGGCGCCGTCGAGCTGATCCGCTGGCTGATGGACCACGGCGGCGCCGAGCGCGTCGCCGCCCTCCACATCTGGAGCTCGCTCCCGGCCGGCACCTTGATGCTCTACCCCGGGGCCACGATGTCCGGCCTGTTCGCCTTCAAGATCACGTTCCGCGGCGAGGGCGGCCACGGCTCGCGCCCCGACCTGGTGCGCGACCCGATCAAGGCCGCCTGCGACGTCGTCCTGCAACTGTCGGCCATCCCGGTCAACTACTACGACGCGCTCGACCACGCCGTCGTCCACATCGGCCAGATCCACGCCGGCACGGCGCCCAACATCTTCCCCGAGACGGCCGAGGTCATCGGCGGCGTCCGCTACTTCAACCCGGCCGGGCCGCCGGAGTTGATGGACCTGATCAAGCGGATGCTCCACGGCGCCGAGCTGACGCACAACGTGGAGTGCCGGATCGACTTCTCGCCCGTGCTGACGCCCGTCATGAACGACGCCGCGGCGCTGGCCGAAGCCCGGCAGGCGCTGGCCGCCGTCGACGGATTGGAGCTCCTCGACGCGACGCAGCCGCTCATGGGCTCCGACAACTACTCGCTGTTCACGGCGGAGTACCCGGGCTTCTACGGCTTCCTCGGCGCGGCCGACGACGAGCGCGGCCTCAACGTCCAGCAGCACTCGCCCCACTTCGACCTGGACGAGGCCGTCCTGGTCCAGGGGACCGAGTTCCTCGTCCGCTACGCGCTCGGCGTCCTCGGCGTCCGGGGCTGACGCTCCCGCCGGGCCACCTTGCCGTTCTCGCGGCGCAGCAGCGACCGGGTCCAGTAGGCCCGGAAGACGGGCCGGCGGCCCTTGGCGGCGCGGCTGGCCAGGTCGGCGGCGCCGATCAGGCCGGCGTCGACGCCGAGGCCGGCTAGGCGGATCGGGACGAGGGGGCGGAAGCCGCGGCCCGGCAGGTAGCGGGCGAAGGCCTCGCGCGCCGGGTCGAGCAGCAGGTCGCCGGCCGCCGACACTCCCCCGCCGATGACGAACACGTCCGGGTCGAGCCCGGCGGCCAGGTTGGCCAGGCCGAGGCCGAGCCACGTGCCGACCTCGGCCAGCAGCTCCCGGCTGGTCTGGTCGCCCTGGGCCGCCAACTGCGTCACGAGCGGGCCGGTCAGGCCGTGCTGGGCGACCGCGTCGGCCAGGGCCGCGGCCTGCGGGCTGCCCGTGGCCAGCAGCTCCCCGGCGTCGCGCACGAGGGCGTGGCCGGAGGCGTACATCTCCCAGCAGCCCCGGTTGCCGCAGGCGCACCAGTGGCCCTGGGGGACGAGCGTCGTGTGGCCCCACTCCCCCGCCATGCCCCAGGCGCCGCGGTAGACCTGGCCGGCCAGGACGAGCGCGCCGCCGATGCCCGTGCCCAGCGTGATCAAGACCATCGCCTCGGCCTCCTGGCCGGCGCCGTGGCGGTACTCCGCCCAGGCCGCCACGTTGGCGTCGTTGTCCACGATGACGGGCATGGGGAGCCGCTCGGACAGGCGCTGGGCGATCGGCTCGTCGCGCCACGCCAGGTGGGGCGAGAAGCGGATCGTCGTCTGCTCCGCGTCCACCCAGCCGGCCGCGCCGATGCCGACCGCGCCCACCGCGTGACGGGCGGACAGCTCCGTCACGACGTCGACGATCTCCTTTTCGGCGGCGGCCGCGGAGCTGACGGGCGCGGGCCGGTCGATGCGATCGATGATCTGGCCGGACGGATCGACCACACCGGCGGCCAACTTCGTCCCGCCGATGTCAATGCCAATGCTCAACACAGGAACGAGCTTGTCATACGGAACTCGGCCGTGTCACCCCCTGTCTGGGACGCGGCTCAGTAGAAATCTTCGCCGGAGGCGTTGGCCTTGGCGTATTGCGTGCTCGGGTCGACGTCGACGTACACGCAGAAGTGCAGGTGGCAGCCCGTCACCTGGCCGGTCGCGCCGACGTAGGCGATGACCTGGCCCTGGGCCACGGTCGCGCCGACCGTGACGGCGGAGCTGGACAAGTGGTTGTAGCTGGTCACGATGTGGTGGCCGTTGATGTCGCCGTGGTCGACGACGACGCGGTTGCCGTAGCCGTAGTACCACTCGACGCGGATGACGACGCCGTTGGCGGCGGCCCAGACCGGGGTGCCGCAGGCGGCGCCGTAGTCGACGCCGTCGTGGAGCTCCGACGTGCCCGTGATCGGGCTGATGCGCCAGCCGTAGGGCGAGGTCATGACGGCGTTGATGGGCTTGATCAGGCTGGCCGAGCCGACCAGGTTGCTGAGGTCGGCCGACGCGGTCCCCGAAGCGGCCGCCCGCTCGGCGGCCAACTGGGCCTGCTCCGCGGCGGTCAGGCGGTTGAGCAGGGCCTGCGTGTCCGTGACCTTCTGGGCCGCCTGGGCCGAGAGGTCGGCGGCCTGGGCCTCGTCCGCCTCGATGGCGGCCAGGGCGGACGTCTGCGACTCCTCCAGCTCGTCCAGGAAGGCCTGCTCGACCTGGTAGCGCTGCAGCAGGGAGCTGGTCGTCGTCGCCACCCACTGCGTCGTCGTCAGGTCCCGGAGCAGCCCGGCCGTGTCGGCGCTGGTCAGGACGATCAGCGCCGTGTTCATGCCCTTGCCCTGCCACTCGAGGAGCGCCACCTGCGTCACCTCGGCCCGCATGGTCTCGATCTTGGCCCGCTGGACCTCGAGGGCGGCCTGGGTCTGGGCGAGCTGGTCCTGGGCGTTGGCGAGGTTCTGCTGGACCTGGTTCAACTGGTCGTTGAGGGCCGCTTGGTCGGCCTCATACTGCTCCAGTTGGGCGCGGACCTCCTCGATGGTGTCCGTGTCGGCGGCCGCCGGACTGGCGGTCACGAGGCCCGCCAGGGCGACGCCGAGCGCGCCGACGGCCGCCGTGGCCAGGTACCGCCAACCTGCCGCCATTGGGACCTCTCTCAACCGGGGGGACGGGCTCTCCGTGCCACTCTAGGAGCCCGCCGTCCCTCAAACCAAACGCCGTGCCCCCGTGATGGGGATGGAGAAGGCGCTGGATACCACAATGCCGACGCCATAGGTGGAGGCATGCACCATCTGGCCGTCGCCGATATAAATCCCCACGTGCCCGACCGGGTTGTAGAAGAACAGGAGGTCGCCCGGGGCCAGCGCGTCCGTCGAGACCGGAGTGCCGTAGCCCATCTGGGAGGCCGCGTTGTGCGGCAAGTCGATGCCGACCTGGAGGTAGGCGGCGCGGGTCAGGCCCGAACAGTCGTAGCCGGTCGGCCCGTTGCCGCCCCAGACGTACGGCCCGCCGACCTTGGAGAGCGCGAAGGCGACCACGGTCGCCGCGGCCGAGCCGTCGGACACGAACGTCGGCGTCGACACCTGGGCCGACCCGCTGGACGTCCCGCCCGACGTGGTCGTGGTCGTCGTCCCGCTGGCCGCGGCCGCGCGGGCCGCCAGCGCCGCCGCCCGGGCCTCGGCCGCCTTGAGCTCGTCGAGGGCCGCCTGCGCCTGTTCGGCCTTGTCTTTGGCTTCCTGCTCCAGCTCGGCCATGCGCGCGTCGTCGGCCGCCAGCGTCGCGCTGATGGCGTCGAGCCGGGCCTTGCGGTCGGCCAGCGAACCCTGTTCGACCTCGTAGCGCTGGATGACCTCGTTGGTCGAGTCGGTCAGGTGCTGGGTCGCGGCCACCTGGTAGAGGAGGTCGTCCGTGTCCTCGGACGTGAAAAAGATGGCGGTCGTCGTCATCCCGCGCGTCTGGTAGCGCTGGCGGGCGATCATGGCGACCTGGGTCTGGAGGTCCGCCAGCTCGGCTTCCATGGCGGCGATCTCGGCGGTCGTGGCGTCGGCCTCGGCCTGGGCCGCCGTGTACTGGTCGTGGGTGTCGTGGTAGGCCTGCTCGGCCTGGGCGGCCTCTTCCTGGTACTGGTCCAGCAGGGCCTGGGCCTCGGCGACGGTCTTGGGGTCGTCGGCGGAGGCGGCCGGCGGGGCCATCAGACAGGCCAGCGCCAGCACGGCGCCCAGCACTGCTGCGACGGCCCGGCGAACTGTCGACACGCGGTACCCCTTCCGGAGACTGTGGGGAAGTTTGCTGGCTGGAAACTGAGAGAAGTCTAAGACAAACTCAGGGAAATGCAAGGTATGGCGGCGATCAGACAAGCTGGTTCCCGTCGACCAGTTCGCCGTCGACCCAGACGATGAAGTGGAGGTGGCAGCCGGTCGAGAGGCCCGTCGTGCCGACGTACGCGACCGTGTCGCCCTGGTTGACGACGGCCCCCTTGGTCACGGCGAAGCCGGACAGGTGGTTGTACGCCGTGACGTAGTGGTGGCCGTCGATGACGCCGTGGTCGATGACCACGCGGTTGCCGTAGCCGCCGTAGTAGAGGACGTCCGTGACGCGGCCGCCGGCGGCGGCGGCCACGGGGGCCCCGCAGGCGGCGCCGTAGTCGGCCCCGTCGTGGAGCTCGGCGGTCCCCAGGATCGGGTTGATGCGGTAGCCGAAGGGGCTGGTCAGGACCGCGTCGACGGGCTTGATGAGCCCGGCCGAGGCCTTCAGGTCGCCGGGGTTGAGCGACGACGTCGGGGCGGAGTTGAGCGACTTCATCTCGGCCGCCGTCAGGCGGTTGAGGAGGTTCTGGGAGTCCTGCACCTTCTGGTTGGCCTCGGCCACGAGCCGGTCCGTCTCCGCCTGGTCCGCCTCGATCTGGGCGACCGCGGCGGCCTCGGAGGCCTGGAGCGCCTCGAGCGTGGCGCGTTCCCGCGTGTACGTGTCGAGCAGCGCCGTGGCGTTGCCGACGACCCACTGGCTGGCCGTGAGCTGGTCCATGACCGCCGTGAAGTCGGACTGGGCGAAGGCCGTCAGCGTCAGGTTGACGCCCTGGGACTGCCACTGCTGGAGCGCCACCTGGATGACCTGCGTCTCCAGGTCGGCGATCTCAGCCTCGTAGACGGCCATCGTGGCGCGCGTCTGCTCGAGCTGGCTCCGGGTCAGGTCCAGGCGCTGCTGGAGGTCGGTCACGCGCTGGTCGAGCGCGGCCTGCTCGGCCTCGTACGTGTCGAGCTGGGCCGCGACCTCGGCCACGGAACTCGGGCTCGCCGTGACCGTGCCGCTACCGCCCAGGGCGAAACCGGCCGCCAACACGGCGCCGCCGAGACAGACGGCCAGCCGTCGCATGTGTGACACCCCGGAGCGCCCCTTCCCCCATAATCCTGAGAAAACTGAGAAGACTCTAAACGATTCTCAGCTTGTTCTCAAGTCACTTGGTCTTGCTACCGTAGTAACGCCGCGCGGGGGGTGTCTATTCCTGAGAGTTGACTGAGACCAATCTCACGCCCAGGCCGGCGGGCCGTCAGGCGACCGTGACGGACTCGATGACGACCGGGGTCTTGGGCTGGTCGCCGAAGCCGGTCGGAGTCGCGGAGATGGAGTCGACGACCTGTTTCGACGCCGCGTCCGCGACCTCGCCGAAGATCGTGTGCTTGAGGTTCAGGTGCGGCGTCTTGACCGTCGTGATGAAGAACTGGGAGCCGTTGGTCCCGGGGCCCGCGTTGGCCATCGCCAGGAGGTAGGGGCGGTCGAAGCGGAGCTCCGGGTGGAACTCGTCGGCGAACGTGTAGCCGGGGCCGCCGCGGCCGTCGCCGCGCGGGCAGCCGCCCTGGATCATGAAGCCGTCGATGACCCGGTGGAACGTCAGGCCGTCGTAGAAGTGGCCGGTCGTCTTGGCGCCGGTCTTGGGGTCGGTGTACTCCTTGGTCCCCGTGGCCAGGCCGACGAAGTTGGCGACCGTGTTCGGGGCCTGGTCGTCGAAGAGGTCGATGACGATGTCGCCGTGGTTGGTGTGAAGCGTCGCTTGGGTCATGGGGAGTCCTTTCTGAGGGGGCCCGTGTCGGCCCCGCGTCCGGCCCCCTAGTGTTGCACACTTGCTCCGGCCCGGCCCGTGTCACGCGGGGGGCCCGACCCTCTAGACTGGCCGCAAATGCTCTCACGGGAGGCACACAACATGTCCTGGAATCTTTTCTGCCGCGACTGCGGCTCCACCCGCCTCAGCCGCCAAGCCCTCCGCGACGCCGCCGCCGCCACGAGGCGGTCGGCCGCCGACCTCAGCGCCGCCCTCTCCGAACGGGTCGGCCCGGTCCTCAGCCAGGCGGCGGTGCGCGTGGCGCCGTACGCCGACGAGGCCGCCGTCCGCGCCAAGGCCGCCAAGGCCAAGGCCGCCGGCTGGGCGGCCGAGCGGGTCGAGCAGCTCCAACCCGGCCTCTACTCCGCCCTCGACCGCGTCCCGCCGGCCGTCGACAAGGCGCGCGGGACGCTGGAGGACAGCCTCATCCCCGGCCTGGTCGACGCGCTGCACGGCGCGGCGGGGACCCAGGTCCAGGAGGTGGCCGTGGTCGTCCGGCGGCGCCAGGTGGCGCGCACCGTCCTCAAGGTGGCCGGGGCCGTCGTGGTCGTCGGCGCCGCCGCGCTCGTGCTGCGGACGTGGCTGGCCCGGCCCAAGGAGTCCCAGTGGTCGGCGCACGAGACGCCCGAGGCCTACGTCTACCCGGACGACTCGGCCGAGGCCAGCCCGCGCGTCGGCGACTACGAGACCGACTCCTACATCGGGACGACCCCGCCGGAGGGCTTCGTCATCAAGGCCAACGCCCGCTCGAAGAAGTACCACCTGCCCGGGATGCGCAACTACGACCGGACGATCGCCGAGGTGTGGTTCGCCACGGAGGAAGCCGCCGAGGCCGCCGGCTTCACCAAGGCCGAGGGGTAGCCCCGCGCCAGTAATCTCGTTGGAGATTCTTGCGCGCCCGGCCTCACAAACCGGCCCCGCCGATGGCCTTTCTGGGTAGGAGTTCGCCGTTCCGCCCGAGGGAGGTCACGATGTCCGTGGCGTGGTCCGCGCCCGTGCCCTTCGCCGCGTCCGTGCCCGCGGCGCCGTTCCGCGCCTATGTCCTCCACCTCTTGGAGGCGTCGGAGGTCCCGTGGCGGGTCCTGGCCCAGGAGGCGGGCGTCCCCGCCGCCGCGCTCCGCACGCTCGTGACGGGCCGGGACGGGGCCTTTCGGCCGCGGCTGGACCGGACGATCGCGCAACGGCTGTTGGCCGTGACGCCGGGGCGGCTGCGGTCGCTCCACGCGGCCACCGTGCCGTCGACGCGGGCCCAGCAGAGGATCGCCGAGTTGCGGCGGCGCGGGCTGGACGGGCCGGCCATCGGGCGGCTGCTGGGCGTGGACGCGGATACGCTGCGGCGGATCGAGGAGGGCTTTCAGTCGACGTGCAGCCTGCTGGTGGACGCCCGGGCCCGCGCGGCCGTGACGGCGCTGCGGGAGGCCGGGGGTTGGGGAGAGCGCTAGGCGGGGCTCAGACGGCGGCGGGGACCGGGGCCAGGAGGGCGGCCGCCGCGCGGGGCAGGTCGACCGGGTCGACGGGCAGCGGCTGGATGCCGTCGGCGCCCGACCAGGTCGCCAGCCAGGCGTCGACCGGCCGGGCCACGAGCAGGAGGATGGGCGGGGCGTCCTCGACCTCGTCCTTGACCTGCTTGGCGACGCCGAAGCCGCCGGCCGGGGTCGCCTCGCCGTCGAAAATGGCCAGGTCGACGGTCCCGGCGTCGAGATGCTTCAGGACGGCGGGGAGGGTCGCCGTCTCCACGATGTCGATCGGGCCGACGCCGGGCAGCGTCGAGCCGAGGGCGAGGCGGACGGCGGCGCGCGTCGTCCGGTCGTCGGAATAGACGAGGACTGTGGTCATGGCGTACCCGATCAGTTGAAGGAGTCGCCGCAGGCGCAGGTGCCCGTGGCATTGGGGTTGTCGATGGTGAAGCCCTGGCGCTGGATCGTGTCCGCGAAGTCGATCGAGGCGCCCTGGAGGTACGGGGCGCTCATCCGGTCGACCACGATGCGGACGTCGCCGAAGGTCTCCGTGATGTCGCCGTCGAAGGACTCGTCGTCGAAGTACAACTGGTAGCGCAACCCCGCGCAGCCGCCGGGCTGGACGGCGATCCGCAGCGCGAGGTCTTCGCCCTCGGCCGCCAGCAGGGCGGCCACCTTGGCCTGCGCGGCCTCGGTCAGGGTCACGGTCGTGGGGACAACGGTTTCGGTCATGGGCCCTAGCTTAACCCCCCAGGTCATCCGCCCGCGTGACCTGTTCACGCCCCCAGGCCGAGGTGTCAGGCGAGGCCGAGGTGTCAGGCTCCCCCGCCCTGGCGAGGAACGAGCCCAGGCGGGGGAACCTGATACCGCGGCCGACGGAACACCACCCCCACCGGCCGAGGCGTCGCAGGCGCCTTGGGCTGGAGGAGCGGGGGTTGGCGGCGGCGGGTAGGATGAGCGGGAATCGCTAGCCAGCTTAAGGATGAGCCGTGGGACTGTTCCGTCCGTATCAACCCAAGACCGAGGCCGAGCGGTCGCAGGCCGAGGCCAAGAAGGCCACGACCGCCGTCACGACCGACGCCGCGCCCGCCGCGACGCCCGCGCCCAAGGCCGCCAAGAGCGTGACGGCGAAGGCCAAGGCCAAGGCGGCCGTCGCCGTGGCCAGCGCCCCGTCGCCCGCCTCGCCCGCAAGCGCCGCGTCGCCCGCCGAGCCCGTCACGGCTGCGTCCGGCAAGACCCAGATCGCCCGGCCCACGCCCGGCAAGAAGTCGGTCCCGACCCCGACCCGCAAGCAGGCCCTGGCCGCCCGCCAGGAGCGCCTCAACCCGGTCCTGACCAAGAAGGACGCCAAGAAGCGGGACCGCGAGGCGCGGATGAAGCAGCAGAACGACGCCATCCGCAAGCGTGACGAACAGCCCGTCATGACGATGATCCGCGACTACGTCGATTGCCGCTGGTCGCTGGGCGAGTTCCTCCTGCCGATCGTGCTCATCATCATCCTCGTGCCCATGCTCCTGTCGGCCTGGCCGAAGGCCAGCTTCGCCGGGGCCGTCGCCTGTTTCGCGCTGTACCTCGGCATGATCGTCGACGCGGCCACGATGTGGTTCGGCCTGCGCAAGCGGATCCGCCAGTTCTTCCCCAATGAGACGCTGCGCGGCAAGCTGTCCTACGGCGCGTCGCGCATGATGATGCTGCGCCGCTGGCGCAAGCCGGCCCCCGTGGTCAAGCGCGGCACCAAGTTCACGTGGCCGCGCGCCGCGGAGCTCCGCTAGGCCGGTAGGTTGGCGCCATGTCGCACTACCGCTGGATGACCGACCCCGCCGTGGACGACGCCGGCCTGGCCGCCGACCTCGCCCTGGGGTTCAGCAACCTGCCCGAGGCCGAGGAGTGGCTCGGGACGTTCGCCGACGACCTCCGGGCCGCCGGCGCGGCGACCGTGACGTTGCTGGAGGACGAAACGCCGATCATGGGGCCGATGGGACTTGAGCCCGCCGGGGAGTGAGGGCGGTAGGCTGGCCTGCAGATTGCCGGCCCACCGTAAAGGAGCGCCCCATGCCGACCCAGATCACGCTGCCCCCGCTGGGTGAGTCCGTCGTCGAGGGCACTGTGTCCCGCTGGCTGAAGCAGGTCGGGGACGCCGTCGCGCTGGACGAGCCCCTCCTCGAGGTGTCGACGGACAAGGTCGACACGGAGGTCCCCTCCCCCGTCGCCGGGACGCTCCTCGAGATCGTCGTGCCGGAGGACGGCGTCGCCGCCGTCGGCGCCGTGCTGGCCGTGATCGGGGACGCCGCCGACCTGGTGGCGCCCGCGGCTGCCGTTCCCCCGCCCGCCCCCGCCACTCCGGTCACTCCGCCCGCTCCGGTCACTCCCGTCACGCTGCCCGCGGCCGCGCCGGCCCCGCACTTCCCGTTCCCGGCCCAGCCCCCCGTCCGGACCGATCCCTACGGCCTCGGCGTCATCCCGGCCCCGTCGGTGCCGGTCGTGGCGGCCCACGAGCTGCCGCCCGACCTCGACGACGATTCCCCCTATGTCACCCCGCTGGTGCGCAAGCTCGCGGCCGAGTACGGCGTCGACCTCGCCACCGTCGCAGGCTCGGGCGTCGGCGGCCGCATCCGCAAGCAGGACATCCTCGACGCCGCGGCCGGCGCGCCCGCCCCGGCCGTGCCCGCGCCCCAGCCGGTGCTCGACCCCGCCGCCACGTTCGCCCGGCCCGCGCCCAGCGTGACACCCCCGGCCCCCGAGCCGGTGCCCACACCCGCGCCCACACCCGGCCCCGCGCCCGTCCTGACCCCGAGCCCGGCCCCGGCGCCGGCGCCCGCGCCCACTCCTGTCCCAGCGCCCGCGTTCGCGCCCGTGACCGCTCCGGCCGCCCCTCCCATGACGCCGACGCCCGCTCCGCCCGCCCCCGTCACCCCGGCGGCCAAGGTCGCGGGCACGACGGAGAAGCTGAGCCGCCTGCGCGCCACGGTGGCCCGCCGGATGGTCGAGTCCCTCCACACCTCGGCGCAGTTGACGGCCACGGTCGAGGCGGACGTGACGGCGATCTCGCGACTGCGCGCCCGGGTCAAGGACTCGTTCAAGGCCCGCGAGGGCGCGACCCTCTCCTACCTGCCGTTCATCACCAAGGCGACGGTCGAGGCGCTGCGCGAGTTCCCCAAGGCCAACGCGTCGATCGACGTCGAGGCCGGGACGATCTCGTACCCCGACGGCATCCACGTCGG
>JAISTC010000056.1 GCA_031272805.1 Propionibacteriaceae bacterium | reverse complement strand
TGGTCGGCCACGCCGTGGCGTTCGGCGATCCGGTGGAGCGCGATCCAGATGGCGGGGGTGTAGCCGAGGTTGTTGTGCCAATTGTCGCCGGTCGTCCAGCCAGGCATGGGGCACTGCTCCACCCGATAGACCAAGCCACGGGCCTTCGCCTCCTTCAACAAGGGGATGAAGCTGTCCTCGAACTCGATCAGGTTCTGGTCCATCGACTTGGACTGGTCGCGGCCGACGAAGCCGGCCACGGCCGTGACGCCGAGGGCGGCGGCGGCGTCCATCACGCGGATCATGAAGTCGTGCTTCTTGGCCCGGATGGCCGGGTCGGCGGCCAGCATGTCGTCGAAGTAGCCGATGTCGGCGATGGTCACGCCGGTGGCGGCGACCGCGGCCAGGACGCGTTCGGCGCGGGCCGGCGTGAACGGGTCGCGCAGGTCGAGGGTGTTGGCGACGGGGTCGAGCATCGCCTCGGGCGGGATGTCGGCCAGCGATGGATGCAAGGCGGCGGACAACTCGACGCAATCGGCGCCCAGCGTGGCGGCGTAAGCCAGCCACTCCTCGACCGCCAGGTCGGGGTCGGGGTCACGCCGCTCGCGCGGCGTCAGTTCCTGGATGGCAGCGGTCAGGAGGCCGACCGGCATCAGTTTCGGGTCGAAGGGTTGGGACATGGTTGGGGCCTCTTCTTTGAGTGGTTGGAGTGGTTCGGGTGGTCTTGATGCGGGTACCGGGAGGCGCGGTCAGGCGCTCCGGGCTGAGTCGGCCGCGCCGACGAGGCCGGCCTCATTGCCGAGGGCGGCCGTGACGATGTCCAGTTCGCCCCGGAATCCCCGGCCGGACAGGTGGGCCAGGTAGGACTGGCGGGCCGTCGGCAGGATGAAGTCCCCGGCGGCCGCGGCGATGCCGCCGCCGACGACGACGCGCCCGGGGTCGGTCACGGCGGCCAGCGTGGCGATGCCGAGGCCGAGGAATTCGCCGAAGCGCGCCAGGAGCCACAGGGCCAGCGGGTCGCCCTGGCGGGCCGCCCCCGTGACGTGTTCCCCGGCAATCGGCTGGCCGGCCGCCAAACCCGCCATCGCCTCGGACCCGGCCGGGTCGGCCACGGCTCGGTTCTGGGCCGCCTTGGCCAAGGCCGTGCCGGAGCAGTAGGCCTCCCAGCACCCCTCGTGGCCACAACCGCAGTGATGGCCCGAGGGGACGATCTTGATGTGGCCCAGTTCGGCGGCGGCACCGAAACTGCCGCGGACCAAGCGGCCACCCGTGATGACAGCGCCGCCGAGACCCGTCCCCAACGTCAGGACGACGAGGTCGTCGACACCTTGGCCGTGGCCGAACCGGTATTCCGCCCAGGCGGCGGCGTTGGCGTCGTTCTCGACCACCACGGGGAGCCCGATCCGGTCCGCCAGACGCGCCCCGAGCGGGTGGTGGCGCCAGGCCACGTTGGGGGCGAACAGCAGAGTCGAGCGGTCCGGCGACACGAAACCACAGGCGGCCACGCCGACGACGCCGACGTCATATTGGCGGCGCAACTCCGCCACGGTGTCGGCCACGGCGGCCTCGATCGCCTCGGGCCGGTCCGGGTCCGTCGGGCGGTAGGCCGAGGCCAGGATCAACCCGGCCTCGTCCACCACGCCGGCGGCAATCTTGGTGCCGGCGATGTCGACGCCAATCGCCAGAGTCATGGCCCCGTCTCCTAGCTCTCGAAGAAGATCTGCCGGCCGGAGGCGGCCGACTGGTAGATGGCGTCGAGGATCTGGGTGACGCGGAAGGCTTCTTCCGGCTTGACGCAGGGCTCCGTGCCGTTCCGGATGGCGTCGATCCACTGCTTGGCCTCGACCACGCCGGGCGGTTCGTGGCGGCCCTCGAAGTAGGCCACCGCGGACACGTCGGACAGGGTCTCCTCGACCAGTAGGCCGTGGCGGGTGCCGTTGAGGATGAGTTCGTCCTTGGGGTAGCTGGAGCCGGAGCGGATCTCGGCGCCCATCTCGGTCCCGCACAGCGTGGTCGAAGCCTCGCGCGAGTCGAGGTAGTTGAGCGCCCACGAGGCCTCGACCAGGACGGTGGCCCCGTTGGTGAACTTGACGAAGCCGAAGGCCGAGTCCTCGACCTCGAAGGCCGCCGTGTCCCAGGGGCCGTAGTAGTTGCCGGAGGCGGCCGACTCGAGGTGGCCGAGTTCGTAGTTGACCGTGCCGACGACGGATTCGACCTCGTAGTTGCCCATGCACCACAGCGTGATGTCGAGGGCGTGGGTGCCAATGTCGATAAGCGGGCCGCCGCCTTGTTGGGACTTGTCCGGGAAGACGCCCCAGGTCGGGACCTGGCGGCGGCGGATGGCCTCGGCCTTGGCGTAGTAGATCTTGCCCAGCTCGCCGCCCGCGCACGACGTGTGGAGCGTCTGGACCTCGGGGCGGAAGCGGTTCTGGTAGGCGACCGTGAACAGTTTCCCGGAGGCGCGCCAGGCGTGGAGCATCTTCTGGGCCTCGGCCGCCGTGTGGCTCATCGGCTTCTCGCACAGGACGTGCTTGCCGGCGGCGAAGGCGTCGACGGCGATGGGCGCGTGGGAGACGTTGGGCGTGCAGATGTGGACGACGTCGACGTCTGGGTTGGCGAGCAGGTCGCGGTAGTCGGTGTAGACGGCGGCGTCCGGGTAGCCGGCGGTGGCGCGGAGGGCCGTGGCCTTGGCCTCGACGAGGTCGCAGAAGGCCACGATCTCGGCCTTGTCGGCCACGGCCGCGAGGGACGGGATGTGCTTGTGGTTGGCGATGCCGCCACAGCCGATGATGCCGATACGGACTTTGCTGGTCATGATGGGTTCTCTCCTTCGAGTGGGTGGGTGTCAGTTGGGGCGCCCGAAGTAGCGGGCGGGTAGGTGGGCGAACAGTTTCGTGAGATAGCCGACGAGGAAGGCGGCGGCGATCGTGCCGGGACCCAGGCCGACGAGCCAGTGGGCGGCGGCCAGGCCGATGGTGGCCGTGACGGCGACCAGGGCCGAGTCGTGGATGATCTTGACCGTGCCGAACGCGGCCTTGGTCTGGCCGGCGATGGCCTTGACCAGGCCGTCCGGCGGGGAGTTGACGAGGTCGGCGCCGACGATCAGGAAGGTGCCGGCGGCCGTGGCGAAGATGCCCAGCGCCAGGATGGCAGCGCCCGTGGCGTAGCCCGTGGCCTGGAGGACGAGGTGGCCGTTGACCAGGTCGATCAGCTGGGCGAAGAGGAGGGCGTTGGCCAGTTGGAGCCAGACCTTGAGCGTGGTCCGGCGGCGCAGCAGAGCGACCTGGGCCGCGATCTGGGCCAGGTGCATGAGGAGGGTGCCGGTGCCGAGGCTGAGGGGCGTGACGACGGAGAGGACGAAGGGCAGCGAGTTGATGGGCGAGACGCCCAGGCCCGCCCGGGTTGTGACGACGATGCCGAAGCTCAAGGTGGCCAGCCCGAGCGCGTAGCGCGTCCCGCGCCAGACCTGGGCAGGCCAGCTCAGCGGCCGCCCCTCAGCCAGCGCCATGGTCGTCATCTCCCTCGTCCTTCCGTGTCACGCCGCCGCGGGCGGGTCGAGCGGGGCGTCGATCAGGCGGCGCAGCATCTCCTGGTGGCGGCGGACCTGGTCGACCTCGTCGGCCAGGTCGGCCTCCGTCCGGTCCTGCCAGTAGCGCTGGCCCTCGTACTCGGAGTTGATGTAGCCGTCGTAGCCGGCCTCCTTGAGGGCGCGGATCGGGCCCTCGTAGTCGAACGAGATGTCCTGGTAGTGGCCCGGCCGGCCGGGAATCTCGGACATGTTGAGGAACTTGCCGTGGATCGACACGATCAGCGGCAGCAGTTCCTTGAGTTCCTCGGGCTTGGTGCGCGAAAACAGCAGGGCCTCGGCCATGACCGTGTAGTCGATGTCGGAGTGATGGGGCACGTTGTCGTCGACCAGTTGCTTCATCAGGGCGAAGGCAGGGGCCACGTCGGGTTCGGCCTCGCCGGTCTTGAGGAAACGCGTGAACCCAGAACGGATGTTGCCGGCCGTGTGGCGCGACATGTCGATGGCCGAGAGGGCGTTGCCCTGGCCGTAGTGGGTCTCCAGGCAGAGTTCGACGACGAGGTCGCAGGTTGCCTGCTGGGCGCCGTGGCGGACGTACCAGTCGAGGAGGACCTCGGTCGGGCGGAAGGCGAAGATGCCGAAGTCGGGCACGATGCCGAGGTGCTCTGTGCCCGTGTTGCGGACGTGCTCGACGATCTCCGTGACGTACTGGCCGTCGAGCGTGATCGGCTGGTGAATCTCCTTGCCCAGCCGGATGTCGAGTTCCTCGGCCACGGGCAGGGCCTCGACCATGATCTCGACCGGCGTGGTGGCCAGGGTCCGGACGTTCTTGAAACCGAGCCGCTTGGCCAGCTTGATGTCGTGGATCAGCCGCTCGGCGGATTCGTGGTAGGTCATGACGTGGTCGCGGAA
Organism: Propionibacteriaceae bacterium; assembly: GCA_031272805.1. GTDB lineage: Bacteria > Actinomycetota > Actinomycetes > Propionibacteriales > Propionibacteriaceae > WQYJ01. Next base: position 2,101 of record JAISTC010000056.1, on the reverse strand, counting down.
CTGGAGGACGTCGTGGAAGACGTCCATCGTCACGGGCACAAGGCCGTAACGCTCCATCCAGCCGAACCACTGGCGGTCGAACTCGGCCGGTGGTTCGGGGTAGTGGAGGCTCATCTCGTCCAGCAGTTCGACGCCGTCGGCGCCGCCGAGGTTCTCCGAGATCTCGCGGAGTTGGCCCTCGAGGTCGAGCCGTTTGAAGAACTGGGTCTGTTGGTAGCTGTACAGCGACACGCCGCGCTTGATGGTCATGGGGTCACTCCTGGTTGTCGGTCAGCGGGAGGCGGTAGGTGACGATGTCGGGGGTCTTGTCGGAGCCCTCGCCGTGGCCGGGCACGGGCGGGTGCTTGACCCACTCCTCGTCGGTCGGGAGGTAGCCGTAAGCCGCCAGGACCGATTGCTGGAAGGCGATCTCGTGGTCGCCGGGGGCGAGGCCGCCGGGCTTGGCGACGTGGAGGATGGCCTCGTCGTCGTAGTCCCAGTGCTCCCAGACGGCGGTCGTGAGTTCCTCGAAGCTGCGCGGCGACTGGCCGTTGATCTCGAAGGTCTGGACCTCGCGCGGGAACTCCTCGCCGTCGACGGCGATGTAGTAGCCGTTGTGGAGGGAGAGGAACACGCCGCGGTAGTTGGCGTGGCGGACGGCCAACTGGAAGCCCGTGGCCACTCCCCCCTGGTAGTCGTTCTTCAGGCTGTCCCGCCTGATCAGGAAGTTGTCGAACATCTGTGTCCCTTGGATTCGGTGGTGGCCCGCCAGGTCGTTCTGGCGGCGTGAGACTTAATATATGACGATCTTCGTCATAAGTCAAGAAGCTAATCGGCGTATAAATCGTGAACTTGCAGCGGATATGGTCTATACTTGTGATCGTCCAGCAAAGGAGAGCCATGGCAGAAACACTGGAGGCCGTCGAGATCCTTGGCCTGCTGCGCGACGGGCGGCCGCGGACCAAGACCGAACTGGCCAAGCTGTTGGGCAAGGCGCGCTCGACCGTGTCGCTGCGCCTGGCCGACCTCCAGGCCACCGGGTTGGTCGAGGAATTGGCCGCCCCGGCGGCCACGCGCGGCCGGCCTTCGGCGCTCTACGCCCTGGCCACGTCCGGCAAGCTGATCGGCGCGGCCGAACTGGCCTCGGCCGACTGCCTGGTGGCCATCACCGACCTCGCCGGCCGCGTCTTGGCCCAGGAGTCGTACGCCGTCGACCCCGCCGACGGCCCGGTCCCCGTGCTCGACCGCATCACGGCCACGCTGGCCACGCTCCTCGCCGGCCTCGGCCGCTCCCCCGGAGACTTGGTCGGCGTCGGCCTCGGCGTGCCCGGCCCGGTCGATCCCGCCACCGGCCAAACCCTCAGCCCGATGATCCTGCCGGGCTGGGACCAGTTCGACATCGTCGGCCACATCCAGGCTGCCTTCCCCGGCCCGGTCGTGGTCGACAACGACGTCAACGTCATGGCCGTGGGCGAATGGGTCACCCAGTACCCGGACGAGTCCGACCTCATCCTGGTCAAGGTCAACACGGGCCTGGGCGCGGGCATCGTGGCCGGCGGCCGGCTCATCCGCGGCGCCCGCGGCGGCGGCGGCGACATCGGCCACATCCAGGTCGACGCCGCCAGCGACCGGCTGTGCCGCTGCGGCCAGACCGGCTGCCTGGAGGCCCTGGCCAGCGGCGCCGGCATCGCCCGGACGCTGTCCGACCAGGGCGTGGCCGCCACCAGCGCCTGGGATGTCGTCCACCTGGTCCGCGGCGGCGACGCCACGGCCAGCCGCGTTGTCCGGGAGGCCGGCCGCGCCATCGGCGCGGTCCTGGCCGCCCTGGTCTGCGCCCTCAACCCCAAGTACGTCATCCTGGGCGGCGAGATCGCCCACGTCGGCGAACCCCTCCTCGCCGGCATCCGCGAAGTCGTCTACGCCCGCTCCCAGCCCGCCGCCACCAGCGACCTCCAGATCGTGACCGCCCACAACCTGGAGTTGGCCTCCATCATCGGCGCCTCGCGCTTGGTCCAGAACCACCTCTTCGGCGTGCCGACCGCCCCGGTCCGCTACGTTGAGCCCACCCAGGACAGTGCTGGTCCGCGGCCTGCCCAATAGTGATTAGTATTCCGTTCAGCTG
>JAISTC010000041.1 GCA_031272805.1 Propionibacteriaceae bacterium | reverse complement strand
GAGCCCGGGCGGGGGCACCTGACACCGCGGCCGACTGGGGACAACACTCCCGGCCGAGGTATCTGACGCCGCCGCCCGGGCTCGTGCCTCGCCAGGGCCGCGGCATCAGACACCTCGGCCTAACGGTCACCTCGGCCTGACCGGCGCACTAAGCTGAAGCCATCCCGACGCCCTAAGGAGAACCATGCCGAAGCCCCGTGTCCTTGTTGTGTTCGGCGGCGCGTCGACGGAGCATGGGGTGTCGTGCCTGACCGCGTCGGGGGTACTGGCGGCGCTGGACCGGGACCGCTACGACGTGGCGCTCGCGGGCATCACGACGGAGGGCGACTGGATACGCGCGGACGAGGCCACCGTCCGGGCGTACCGCGTGACGTCGGCGGGCCTGCCCACGCTCGACCCGGACGGCCCGGCCGCCCTGCTCTACCGTGACGGCGCCACTGTCCTATTGGCGACGCTCGACCACGGCCAACTCCTCGACCCCGTGACCGTCGACGTCGCCCTGGCGCTGCTCCACGGCCCGTTCGGCGAGGACGGGACCATCCAGGGGCTGTTCGAGATGCTCGGCCTGCGCTACGTCGGCGCGGGCGTCCTGGCGTCGGCGGCCTGTATGGACAAGGTCACGATGAACCGCGTCCTGGCGGCCGCCGGGCTGCCCGTCGGCCCGTTCGCCGCCATCGAGGACGTCGACTGGCGGGCGGACGAGGCGGCCTGCCTGCAAGCCTGCGCGGGCCTCAAGTACCCCCTGTTCGTCAAGCCCGCGCGCGGCGGCTCGTCCGTCGGCATCACGCGCGTCGAGACCCCGGCCGACCTGCCCGCGGCCATCGTGACCGCGCGCCGCTACGACCCCAAGGTCATCGTCGAGGAGGGCCTGGTCGGCATCCGCGAGGTCGAGTGCGGCGTCCTGGTCGACCGGCGCGTCGGCGGGCCGGTGGCGTCGCTGCCCGGCGAGATCCTCGTCAACACGCCCACTCGCTTCTACGACTTCACTCAGAAGTACCTGCCCGAGGCGGCCGTCGATCTCGTCGTGCCCGCCCCGTTGACCGAGGCCCAGCGGGCCGAGGTCCAGCGCCTCGCCGTCGCCGCCGCCGTGGCGCTCGACGTCGAGGGGCTCGCCCGCGTCGACACGTTCGTGACCGCCGACGGCGTCGTCGTCAACGAGGTCAACACGATGCCGGGCTTTACCGCGACGAGCCTGTTCCCGCGCATGTGGGAGGCGACCGGCGTGGCGTATCCGGAATTGATCGGCCGGCTCCTCGACGAGGCGCTGGCCAGGCCTTTGGGGTTGAGATGAGCGAAACTCTGGCGGATGTGGGCGAGTTCCCCCTGATCCAGCGCGTCCTGGCGGATCTGCCGCAGGGGTCGGCCGTGTCGCTGGGCCCGGGCGACGACGGCGGCGTGTTCCTGGTCGACGGCCGCGCCGTCACGTCGGTCGACGTCTTCGTCGAGGGCGTCCACTTCAAGCGCGACTGGGCCTCGGCCTACGACATCGGCCGCAAGGCCGTGGCCGCGTCGGCCGCCGACCTGGAGGCGATGGGCGCGTACCCCGTGGCCGTGCTCGTCGGCTTCGCCGCGCCGCCGGACCTGCCCGCCGAGTGGGCGTCCGACTGTGTGCGGGGGATCCGGGCCGAGGCGGGCAAGGCGGGGCTGAGCCTGGTCGGCGGGGACGTGTCGAGCGCGCGTGACATCACTTTGGCCGTCACGGTCATCGGCGAGACCCGCGTCGGCCTGCCGGTCCTGCGGTCGGGGGCCCGGCCGGGCGACCTCGTGGCGCTCCGGGGCCGGCTCGGCTGGGCGGCCGCCGGGCTGGCGGCGCTGCGGCGGGGGTTCCGCTCGCCGCGCGTGGCCGTGCAGGCGTTTCAATGCCCGACGCCGCCGTACGGCGCGGGCGCCGAGGCGGCCGGGTTCGGCGCGTCGGCGATGATCGACGTGTCGGACGGGTTGCTGGCCGACCTCGGTCACGTGGCCCGCGCGTCGGGCGTCCTGATCGACCTGGACACGCGGCGGCTGGAGATCGGCGACGCGGTCCAGGCCGTGGCGCAGGCGACGGGGCGCGAGCCGCTGGAGTTCGTGCTGACCGGCGGCGAGGACCACGCGCTGGTGGCGACGTTCCCGTACGGCCAGGTGCCGCAAAGCTGGACGGTCATCGGGCGGGTGGAAGAACTGGGCGGCCTGACCCCCACAGTGCTGGTAGACGGCGACCGCTGGGCCGGCCCCACCGGCTGGACCCACTTCGCCTAGCCCGAGGCCTGGGTGGTGGCTCAGGCTGAGGCGTCGGGCGAGGCCGAGGCGTCGGGTCCCGCGGCCTTGGCGACGGACGTCATCCTGCGCGGAGGCGCGCCAGCGCCGGAGTCGCAGGACCGGGCGGCGGGACCTGATGCCTCGGCCGGTGGGGTGTGTGGGGGGTCGGCCACGGTGTCGGGCCCGGTGGCTGTCGCTCGTTCCTCGCTCCGTAGCCACCGTGCCCGACCCCATGGCCTGGGCTCGTTCCTCGCTCCGTGGCCACCGTGCCCGACCCCATGGCCTGGGCTCGTTCCTCGCTCCGTAGCCACGGTGCCCGACCCCCTGGCCGCGACCGACCCCCTGGCCTCGCCGGGCCCCTGTGGGCTGTGACGGGGCTCACAATTGAATGGTTCTGAAATGTGATCCGCGTCACATTCGTGATGAATTGCATTCTTTGCGCTGGATTATTAGGTCACCAAACAGGGTTTACTGAAGCGTGACCTTTCTCCGAAGCCGTCTCAGCGGGCTCCGGCGCGCCTGTGCTGGGGTCCTCGCGGCGACCCTCGGATTGGGCACTCTCACCGCCGTGGCCCCCGCCAACGGCGCCGTGGCAGCGGAGCCAACTGTAGCCGCCTCCCCGGTCGTCCTGGCCGAACCCGCCGGGCTCCCCGAGGCTACCCCCAGCCCCAGTCCGAGCCCGACGCCCACCGTGACGGCGGAGCCCGAGGACACCCCCACCCCGGTCCCCGAAGCCGACGAGACCACCCCCAGCCCGTCGCCCAAGCCCGCCGCACCCGCCTCAACCCCGGCCGCCAGCCCCAAGGCCACGTCCACCCCCCAACGCGCCCCCCGCGCCGCCGACAGCGCCGAAGCCGAGGAGGCGCTTGACGGCGACGCGCCCGAGGAGGAGCCAACGGCCGACCCCACGCCGCCGGCAGGCGCGATCGCGGCGGCGCCCTTGGCACCCGCCTGGGACCCGGATTCCCAGTTCGACATCTTGTACAAGATCGCCACGTTCACCCACCCCGCCTCGTCCAGTTCCAGCGACCTGTGCGTCAACTGGCTTGACGCCAGCGAGACCCGGCCACAACAGCAATGCACCCTGTGGCAGGCCCTCAAGCAAGCGAACGCCTTGTCCGACACCACCCTGCGGGTCAAGATCACGCTCGATGTGGATGCGTTCAACGCCTGGCGAAGCTCGGCCAGCGTCCCGGCGATCAGCGCCCGAGGCGGACAGTCGACGACCTGCCCGATCGACTACGACTCCGACGGTTACACGCTGTTCAAGATTGCGCACCCGCACACGACGATCGATTTCCAGGGGATCCTGGGGATCACGACGAGCGACACCGCGCGGTCATTGTGGTGCGTCGCCGCCTCGGACGTCACGCTCAAGAACATGAACGGCGTCTACGCCGGCAAGAGCGTCATCGCGTGGACCCCCGGCGTTGATCGGCTGTGGATCGAGAACGTCTTCAGCGCCCCCAGCGTGGACTCGAGGGAACTGTACGTTCCGGACGATTTCGACCCGGCCGCTTGGCCGGCCCTCGATGCCAGTTCCAACCTGTCGTGGCGGTATGACAACTACAACACGGAGCGCTTTCTGACGATCAAGGGCGACCACGTCGGCTTGCACATCGAACATGTCACCACGGGCCACATGTACCTCGGCCGCGGTATCGCGCTCGTCAATGGGGCGAACGTCAAGGACGCCGACATCTCGTATTTTCGGCTCCTCGGCGCGCACGGCTCAGGCACCTATTGCTCCACCACTGACGGGCGCCGGTGCTACGCCAACTTCCTTTGGAAGACCAACAACACGACCGTGCTCACGAACTGGGCTCTGAGCCACGTGCGGATTGATCCTTCGGACGGTAACACGCAGCACACCCACTTGGTTTCCTTGGCCAACGCCACGATCACGAACTTCAGGATGACTGACTCGGTCATCTCCCGGCCCCAAGTCAGCGAAGCGGTCTTCCAGTTCCAGGGCGCCCAGATCGATGGCATGACCTTTTCGGGGCTGACCCTCGACGGCATGAACTACTTGGCGACTAATAGCGTGTTCCGCTTCGACTCTGCCACTGTGAAGAACCTCGCGATGACCGACACCGTCATCTCCGGTGCGAACGCTACCATTTCTGTCTTCCACTTCCGGGGCGCCAAGACCGACGGTTTGACCTTCGATCACCTGACCGTTGAGAACATGGCCTCCCAGGCCACCGACATCTTCTCCTTCGACTTGGCGGGTACAGTCGTGAAAGACCTCCGTGTGGTCGACACGGTGATATCTGGCGCGAGAATCAGCGACTCCGTGTTCCAATTTCAGTACGCCCCGGTTGACGGCGCGAAGTTCACTCGTGTGAAGATCCTCAACACGACCGGCGCCGTCAATAGCCTGATCCGCTTGAACGGGGACGACTCCCGGCAGGTCCGCAACGTCACGTTCGACGGCTGCGAGTTCCGCGGCGGCTCGACCATTACAAACGCCGCGATCTATATGGACTCCGCGCGGTTCACCGACCTGACGGTCAAGGACTCGACCTTCGCGAACCTGACGACCAACTGGGCCGTCATCAGCCTGTGGAACGGGATCCACCTCGGAACCGGAAGCGCGAAGAAGCCCGTCCGGATCACTGGGAGCACCTTTGAGAACAACTCCGTCAAGTATTCGATCCTGGGTTTGGCGGTCGACTCCCTCGCGGCTTTCCAGGGTCAGAAGCTCTGGGCCGAGGTCTTGGACAATCACCTCCTAGGCAACACGACCGCCGACGGCCTGACCGGCTACATGGGCCAACTCAACATCGGCGCCCACGACGTCGACGGCACCCACACGACCCTGGTCCAAGGCAATGAGTTCCGCGCCGGCGAGGGCGGCTCGAGCAACTGGAACATCGCGATCCACTTCAGGGGCGACAACCCGTCGACGGGGACGTTCAATGGCCAGTCCATCTCGGCCAATTCCCACGTGGAAATCGTCAGCAACGCCTTCAGCGGCTACTCGAAGTCCACGATCATGCTGGACCAGGCGGGCGGCGTGCGGGTTCAGTGGAATACGTTTGGCGAGGGGTCCGGGAGTGCGTACAAGGGCTTGGATGAGGGCACCCAAGCGAAGTGGCTGTATGACCGGCAGGAGCCCAACGCGGTCGGAGTGAGCATCACCGACGGCCACCCTGCCGGGACTTCCAACGCGACACGTCTGGTCCAGAACGGCACCTTCAGCAACCCGGTCAACCGGAGTATCCAGCCGTGGATTCCGACCGGCGCTACACCCGAGCCGGATCGGGGCAAGTGCAGCGCTGAGTTCACGTTCCAGAAGAAGCCGACCGGCCCATCGATCGCTTCCTACACCTCGGGCAACGTCGTGAACACGACTGGCACCGCCGCGCCCTACCTGCATCTGCCGTACACCATCGACTTCTACCGGTCGGACGCGCCCGGCCGCGCGGAAGCCCGCGTCGGCATGATCGAGGTCTCGCAGATCAAGGCGTCGTGGGTGGATCCGGGCGACCACGGCAAGGGCCTGGCCGCAGATGAGGCCGGCCCGGTCGACGCCATCCGCCTCGTCCACTACATCGTCAATGACGAGGGCGAGGCAACAGAAATCAGCCGCGAAGTGGTCGAGAACGACACGTCGCCGCAACCCATCAAGCTGGTCCTGGACGAGGTCGGCGGCCGCTACGTCAACGCCCAGGTCACGTCGCATGTCAATGGGGTCTACGAGTCGAGCCAGTTCTCGCCGTCGATTCTGACGCCGCGCCAGAACTGCGTCATCCCCGAATTCACCATTCAGAAGTCCGGCTGGAGCGCGGACGGCCACAATCTCCCGTCCGGATCGGTGGTCGCGGCCGGGTTTGTCAGCTGGGACTACGACGTCGTCAACAACACCCAGGGCGTCGAGGAATTCGCCGAGGCGACCCTGCTCATCCGGGTCAAGGATGACCAGAAGCAGGACGACGAGTCGGTGGTCTGCGCGGACACGCTCGACAGCCAGCGTCCGTGGGTCGCCTCGGGAGCGCCCAAACCCGTGTCGCTGCCGAAGTTGTCGTGTACCTGGTTCCAGGAGCTGACCTATGAGGTGAGCCCATGAGGCGGATGCGCGTGTCCATGCTCGTCGTCCTGGTCGCCTGTCTGGCGTTCAGCGTGACGTTGGTGGGCCGGACTCAGGCGAGTTGGCAGTCCCAGATCGATTCCGGGCTCATCGTGCTGACGAATGGGGACCTCCAACTCACGAACGTCGAGGCCCTTGGCTGGCGGCTGGACCAGGCGAACGGTGATGAGATCACGTCCGGCGGGCCGAATGACCCGTTGGTCTCGCCCTGCGGGACCGGCCTGCGCCTGGCCGTCACGTACCAGGTCAAGGTCACGCTCGTCGGCGACCACATGAACGCGGTCCTGGAGTTCGCGTGGGGGGCGGCCGCTGACAACACTGTGGTCCCCTCCGACGTCGACCGCGGGACGAAGGTCACGAGCGCGACGGCCACCAACGTGTGGACCGTGCCCGCGTCCACGGGCGACGACACCGTGGAGGCCACCGCCCTGTTCGACGTGCCGACGTGCGACTACTGGAAGACGTCGGACACCGTCACGACCTACGCCGCGCCGACCGTGACGCTGAGGCAGGTGGGTGCGTGAAACGACTGGGTCTCCTCCTCATCGCCGTCGCGTTGATCGCGGCCGCGGTCGGGCGCACGGGCGCGTACTGGAGCCATCAGGCCCCCGATACGCTCGGCGCCATCCAGGTCACGACGCACCCCGTCACGATCACGGTCAGCGGCCTGGGCGACGACAAGACGCCGGACCAGGACCACCACATCGACGTCACGTTCGGCGCCGACCAGGCGGCCGCCCTGTTGCAGTCGGCCTCCGACGCCTTTGCCGAGTCGGCAGAGCTCAAGAACGACGGCGGCCGCGTGACGTGGACCCAGCCATTCACGCTGACGGCGACGGCCGACGGCACGATCGGCGTCGGCTACAGCGTGACGCGGATCGACCCCGCCGCTCCGGTCTACGCCCGGGGCCTGGAACTCCGCGCGGTCGATTCGGTCGAGGAGTGCGAGGGCCTGGCGGCGATCACGCCGCTGTCCGAGCCCGCCCCCGACGTCAGCCCGACAGCGTTGCCCGAGGCCCAGCCCAGCGCCATTCCGGCCTTGCCCTACAAGACGGCGGCGGCCTCGTTCCAGCAGGTGTACTGCCTGGTCGTGACCGTGACGCCGCGGAAGTACGAGAACGTGGCGACCGCGTCCGTCGATCTCTTCGGCAAGCCCCCTGCGACCCAGCAGGCTTCCTGGTACGCCTGGGTCTTCCCCAATCCGGCGACCGAGCCGGACACAGTTTTCCGCTTCAGCTTCCAAGCCTCCGGAGCGGATTAGAGACCGGGAACGGAGTCAAGGCGGCGCCGTTCCCACAATCGGGGCGTCACGGGATGCCCCGGGATAAGGAAAAGAGAGATGAATATCACTCCTCACAACGAAACAGACCGCCGGTCACGCCGGGTCAAGGGCCTCATCGCCGGTGTGGCGGGCATCGCGCTGCTGCTCGGCGGCTCGACGTTCGCCTACTGGAGCCAGACGGCCAACACCGTCAACCCCGGCACGCTGAACAACGGCAACCTCAACATCGAGGCGCTGTCTTCGGACACCGTCAAGGTCTTTGACATCAACCACAACGGCACCAGCACCACGGTAGTGGGGACGGCCAATGCCACGGACATCACGTCGACGGCCACCGGGGACAACCCGAGCTACCGATATGTTCCCGGTGACCAGATCGAGATCGACCTTTCCGCCACGATCACACTCGCGGGCGACAACATGCAGGCCGACCTGTACCTGAAGCCCGCAGCAGAGATGACCGGCCTGAAGGGATGGAGCTTCACTGTGAAGGTCTACGACACAACTTCGACTGTGGCTCAGATCGGTAGCGGCGAGGTCTCGTTGTCGTCCATCAATCCCGACCAGGCGCTCAACGGGTCTACGCCGCTCACGAAGGAGCACAGCGGACAGAAGATCACGGTTGCCTTGGTCGGCACGCTCGACCCGACTCTTGGCGACGGCACCGGCACAGCCATTTGCAGCAGCACCAGCACGAGGGACTGCGTGACGGAGTCGCTGGACCTGTCGAGCCTCGGCCTGACGCTGCAGCAGCGGACCAACCCGGTTCCGACTCAGATTCCGTAAGCGACTCTGATGGGGGACAGTCCCCACGGCCAAGTCCGGCGGTCACGCCGGGGCGGTGAGGCCGTGGGGACAGTCCCCATCTACCCACACCCACACCCGCATCCCACCCCAACCCACACCCGGAAACGAGGTGACCCATGACCGATACCCCGGTCCCCGCGCGCGCGGCCCCGCCCCGGAGTCTGAAAGACCGGTTCCTCCACCCGCGCCGCGGCTGGTTCCGCCGCGCGCTGTCCTGGGGCTCGACGGTGGCCGTGTTGGCGCTGTTGGCCCTCGGCGTGTTCGTCGCGGTCATCCCGGCGCTCCACCGGGGCACCGCCCTCAACGTCCTCACCGGCTCGATGCAGCCGACGCTCAAACCCGGCGACCTCGCCATCGTCTACGCGGTCGACTCGTTCGACGACATCGCCATCGGCGACATCGTGACGTTCATGCCGTATCCCGACGACCCGACGCTCGTCACCCACCGCGCCATCGGCTGGTCGACCCAGGCCGACGGCACGCGCCTCCTCATCACGCAGGGCGACGCCAACAACGCCGCCGACGACCCGATCATGGAAAAGCAGGTCCGGGCCAAGATGGCCTACAAGATCCCCTGGATCGGCCACCTGCTCCAGTACTCCGACTTCGCCAAGCCCATCGCGGTGGTGGTCGTGGCGATCATCCTCCTGGCCTACTCGGCCTACGCCCTGATCACGAGCGTCAAGCGCAAGTAGCAGCCGCCCGGGGCGGCAGCCGCCGCACCCAGTCCAGGCGCTCGGTCCGCAACCGGTCGATCTCCGCGTTCGGCAGCGGCTCCAGGCTCCGGCCCAGGGCCAGCTCGAGGACGTAGTCGGCCAGCTCCGGGTTGCGCGCCAGGACGGGGCCGTGGGGGTACGTCCCGACGACGTGGCCCTGGACGGCGCCCTCCGTGCCGTCGCCGTTGTTGCCCAGGCCGATCTCGACGTGGCCCAGGGGAGTGGCCGAGGCGCCGAGGTACGTGTAGCCGCCGTGGTTCTCGAACCCCGTGACGAGCGACTCCGAACCATCCGGCCTGGTCCAGTGGCTGAGGATTTCGCCGACCGCCCGGACCGGGCCGCGCCGCGTCTCGACGTCGAGGAGGCCGAGCCCGGCGATGACCTCGTCGTGGTCGCCGACGGTAAACGTCCGGCCCGTGATCTGGTAGCCCGCGCAGACGGCGAACAGGACCGCGCCCGCGTCCATCGCCCGGAACAGCCCGCCGTCCTCGGTCAGGTAGCGGACGGCCGAGACCTGCGCCGCGTCCTCGCCCCCGCCCAACAGGTAGACCGACCCGGTGGCCGGGACCGCGTCGCCCGGCTCGACCCGCGTGACGACGGCGTCGATACCGCGCCAGCGGAGCCGCTGGCGCAGGACCACGGCGTTGCCCTGGTCGCCGTAGATGCCGAGCAGGGACTGGTAGACCAGGACGATCTCCACGGGGCCCGACGTCACGCTCATCGCAACCCCGCTTTCAACAACAGGTCCTGGAAGGGCGTGTAGGTCGACATGACGTCGACGTGCCCGGGATGCGCCGCCAAGGCGGCGAAGACGTCGGGGATGACGTCGTGGTCGACGCCCGCGTAGGCCAGCCGGACGGCCAGGTCCGCCGCCCGCGGCCCCGTACACGTGACGCGGCGGCCGGCCAACTGCTCGTACTCGACGTCCCACAGCCAGGACACGTCCTCCCCGTCCGCCAGCGCCGAGTCGATGGCCAGGACGACGGGATCGGCGCCGGCCAGGGGCAGCATCTCCGCCCAGCCCGCCGGGTTCTTGGCCAGCATCAGCCGGGCCGTCGTCGCGCCGAACTGGGCCTCGGCGAAGCGGCCGGCCGGCGCCTTGACCGTGGCCAGGCCCTTGAGCGCGTCGCCCAGCGAGACGCCGAACGCGATGGCGGCGGCCAGCGCGCAGGCAGCGTTGGAACGGTTGAATGCGCCCGGCACTTGGAGGGACGGGGTGACGACGCGGCCGGTTGGCAGCGTCACGTCGTCGCCGGCCACCGTGTAGTCGGCGGCCGGCTGGGTCAGCTCGCAGCCGGGGCAGTCCCAGGCCGGGCGGCCGAGGGGCCCGTCGGACCAGTCGAGGACGGTCCCGCAGGCCGGGCAGAGCGCCGCGTCGGCCGTCCAGCGCGCCCCCGTGTCGACCCAGATGGCCTGCTTGGCCGTCCCGGCCGACCAGACGACGAGCGGGTCGTTGGCGTTGGCCACGATGACCGGGCCCCGGTCGCCCGCCGCGGCCAGCGCCTCGCGCCAGGACCGGGCCAGGAACTTGATCTCGTGGTTGCGGTCGAGCTGGTCGCGGGAGAAGTTGAGGAAGACCAGGACCTCGGGCTGCGCGGCCCGGATCAGGTCGGGGATGACGCGCTCGTCGCACTCGAGCACGGCGATGTCGGCGGATCTGGCTTTGGCCAGCGCGGACACGATGCCCTGGTGGAGGTTGCCGCCGTCCGCGTTGGTGACGACGCGGCGGGCCCCCGCGGCGCCGAGCGACGCGCGGATGGCGGCGGCCAGCAGGTGGTTGGTCGTCGTCTTGCCGTTCGTGCCGGACACCGCGGCGACGCGCTTGCCCGCCAGCAGGTCGTCGAACGAACTGGGCGCCAGGCGGGTCAGAACTTGGCCCCGGATCGACGCGCCCGTGCCCTTTCCGGCCACGCGTGACGCCACCGCCGCCGCGTCGCCCAGCAATGTGGCCGCGCGCAGGCGCGCCCGGCCGGTAAGTGACATGGGCATGGTGGTCATTCTGTCATGCCCTGTGTCATCCCGACCCCCGTGTCATCCCGACCCCCTTGCCATCCCGACCCCCTTGCCATCCCACCCCCTTGTCATCCCGACGAAAGTCGGGATCTTTGCCGGTGAAGTCGACTAGCCGCAGGAAAGATCCCGGCTTTCGCCGGGATGACAAGGGGGGTGGGGCGACAAGGTGACTGCTACTTGCGCTTCTTCTTGCCTTGGTTTCTGCGGCCGGCTTGGCCTGGCTTGCTGGCCCGGAGTTCCGTGGTGTCGGACTTGGCGATGGGGCGGGCGCCCCTCCCACCGGGGACCGTGGTGGACGCCGGGGACGCGGCCAGGCCCTTGGCCGTGACGTGGAACTCGGAGCGGGCCGCGGCGGCCTCGGCATCGAGCGCGGAGCGCTTCTTGAGCGCCGCCGGGACCTCGGCCGGCGCCGCCTCGGGCTCCGGTGCGGGCGCGGCCGGGTCCGCCATCGGGCCGGTCTTGAGCTGCGGGGTCCGCCCCTTCTGGCCCACCTTCCGGGGCTTCGCCCCGGCCTGGGCCACGAGCGGCGCGGCCCCGGACAGCGTGGTCGTCGCGGCGTCCGGCGCGGGCTGCTCGACGATCTGGACGTGGAACAGGAAGCCGACGACCTCCTCCATGACCGAGTCCATCATCGTGGCGAACATGCCGGCGCCCTCGCGCTGGTACTCGACCAGCGGGTCGCGCGACGCCATCGAGCGCAGCCCGATGCCCTCGCGCAGGTAGTCCATCTCGTACAGGTGCTCGCGCCACTTCCGGTCGAGGACCGTCAGCAGGACGTAGCGCTCCAACTGGCGCATCCGGTCCTCGCCGATCTCGGCCTCGCGCTGGTCGTAGGCGTTCTGGGCGTCCTGGACGAACGCCTCGACCAGCTTCTCGCGCGTCGGCGCCTGGTCCTCCCACTCGCCGATCTTGAGGCCGACCGGGTACAGCGTCCGCATGGTCGTCCACAACTGGTCGTAGTCCCAGTCCTCCTCGAAGCCCTCCGTACCGCCTTCGACGTAGCTCGTGACGACCTTCGTGACGGCGTCACGCAGGGTGTCGGACACGTCCGCGCCCTCCAGGACGCGCCGCCGGTCGGAGTAGACGACGTAGCGCTGGCGGTTCATGACGTCGTCGTACTTGAGGACGTTCTTGCGGGTCTCGAAGTGCTGGGCCTCGACCTGCTCCTGCGCCGACTGGATCATCTTCGTGATCCGCTTGTCCTCGATCGGGACGTCGTCGGGGACCTTGAGGGCGCGCATGAACCAGTCGACCATGTCGCCCTTGAACAGCCGCATGAGGTCGTCGCCCAGCGACAGGTAGAAGCGGGACTCGCCGGGGTCGCCCTGGCGGCCGGAGCGGCCGCGGAGCTGGTTGTCGATGCGGCGGGACTCGTGGCGCTCCGAGCCGACGACGTAGAGGCCGCCGGCCTCGACCACCTCGTCGTGCTCGGCCGCGACCTGCTCCTTGATCTCCGCCTCGACCTCGGGCCACGCGGCCTCGTAGCCGTCCGGGTCCTCGACCGGGTCGAGGCCGCGCTCGCGCAGGACGGCGTCGGCCAGGAACTCGGGGTTGCCGCCCAGGATGATGTCGGTACCGCGGCCGGCCATGTTCGTGGCGACCGTGACGGCGCCCTTGCGGCCGGCCAGCGCCACGACCGCGGCCTCGCGCGCGTGCTGCTTGGCGTTCAGAACCTGGTGGGGGATGCCCGCCCGGCGCAACCGGCGTGACAGCTCCTCCGACTTCTCGACCGACGCCGTGCCGATCAGGACCGGCTGGCCCTTCTCGTGACGCCCCACGATGTCGTTGATGATGGCCGTGAACTTGGCGTCCTCGGTCCGGTAGATGAAGTCCTTCTGGTCCGTCCGGATCATCGGCATGTTCGTCGGGATCGGCAGGACGCGCAGCCCGTAGATCTTCTGGAACTCGGATTCCTCCGTCTTGGCCGTGCCGGTCATGCCGGAGAGCTTCTTGTACATGCGGAAGTAGTTCTGCAGCGTGATCGTCGCCAGGGTCTGGTACTCGGCCTTGATCTCGACGCCTTCCTTGGCCTCGAGCGCCTGGTGGAGGCCCTCGTTGTAGCGGCGGCCGATCAGCGTCCGGCCAGTGAACTCGTCCACGATCAGGACCTCGCCGTCCGCCACGACGTACTCCTTGTCGCGGTGGAACAGCTCCTTCGCCTTGATGGCGTTGTTGAGGTAGGAGATGAGCGGGGTATTGGCCGACTCGTAGAGGTTGTCGATGCCGAGGCGGTCCTCGACGGCCGTGATCCCGGAGTCCAGGATCGAGACCGTCCGCTTCTTCTCGTCGACCTCGTAGTCGACGTCCTTCTTCAGCGCGCGGGCGATCCGGGCGAACTCGGGGTACCACTGGGCGTTGTCCTCGGCCGGGCCGGAGATGATCAGCGGGGTCCGGGCCTCGTCGATCAGGATGGAGTCGACCTCGTCGACGATGGCGAAATGGTGGCCGCGCTGGACGCAGTCGCGCAGCGTCAGCGCCATGTTGTCGCGCAGGAAGTCGAAGCCGAACTCGTTGTTGGTGCCGTACGTGATGTCGGCGCCGTAGGCCAGGCGCCGCTCGGCCGGCGTCTTGTGGGCCAGGATGACGCCGGTCTCCAGGCCGAGGAAGTGGTGGACGCGGCCCATCTGCTCCGACTGGAACTTGGCCAGGTAGTCGTTGACGGTGACGACGTGGACGCCGTTGCCGGCCAGCCCGTTGAGGTAGCTGGGGAGCACGGCGACGAGCGTCTTGCCCTCGCCGGTCTTCATCTCGGCGATGGCGCCGGAGTGGAGGGCGGCCCCGCCCATGAGCTGGACGTCGAAGTGGCGCTTGTCGAGGACGCGGCGGGAAGCCTCGCGCACGGTCGCGAACGCCTCGATCAGGAGGTCGTCCAGGGCGGCCCCGTTGTCCAGGCGCTGGCGGAAGTCCGCGGTCTGGCCGCGGAGCTCGGCGTCGTCCATCGCCAGGTAGTCCTCCTCGATGGACGTGATCTGCCGGGCGATGTCCGCCAGCTTCTTGACCTGTTTGCCTTCACCGAGGTGGAGGAGCTTGTCTACCATGCCCACGGGGCTTACCTACTTCGAGTTCGCTGACTGTTACCGCAGGTAATCGTAGGCCATGGCGCGATGGGGCGGGCCCGACCGCGGGCTCGCCCCCCGCGTGACGCCGTCACGGGCGGAGCGCTACTCCGTCACGGTCAGGTGGATGACGCCGTAGTCGTACGCCTTGCGGCGGTACACGACCGAGGGCTTCTTGGACTCCTGGTCGACGTAGAGGAAGAAGTCGTGGCCGACCAGCTCCATCTCGTCCAGCGCCTGCGCCAGCGTCAGCGGCTCGGCCGCGAAGTCCTTCTCGCGGACGACCAGCGGGCCGTCGCCCTGGACCTCGAGGCCCGCCATCGTCCGCACGGGCACGGCCTTGGGCGACTCGGGCGCGGCGGCGGGGGCCGCCTCGGGCTCGGGCGCCCGGCCCATCGTCCGCAAAGAATAGTTGTGGTTGCGGCGCCGGTCGGCGGCCTTCCGGAGCTGGGCCTTGAGCCGGTCGAACGCCCGCTCGAAGGCGACCGTCTTGTCGTCGGCGGCGGCTTCGGCCCGGACCACCGGGCCCTTGCCGATGAGCGTGATCTCGACGCGCACGGCCTGGTCCGGCTGGCGCCGGCCCTCCGTGGCCGTCGCCAGGACCTCGGCCCGGATGACCCGGTCGACAAACTTCTCCAGCGTGTTGAGCCGGTCGTTGACCAGCTCCTTGAAGTTGTCGGTGATCTGGCAATGGCGCCCCTGCACCACGGTGTCCATCTCGGCCTCCCTCGGATCGGTCCGGCTTACCGGAAATCTATCTAGTCGGTGGACGACCTGGCGGGCGTCCGCCTTGGGGCCAACCCTAACCAATGGCGGCCGAAAAGTCTTGGGTCACAGGCCTGTAACAAGTTCCGGTTTTCCGTGACGTGGACGTAACAGGTCTCGCCCCGGCGTGTAACCGGATGGCCCAAGTATCGGCGGCATGACATTCCTCGAACTCAGCGCGGGCGACACCGCTTGGGTCCTGACGGCGGCCTCCCTGGTCTTCCTGATGACCCCCGGTCTCGCGATGTTCTACGGCGGCATGACCCGGGCCTTCAGCTCGCTCAACATGATGATGATGAGCTTCGCTGTGATGGGGATCGTGTCCGTCCTCTGGGTCCTGTACGGCTACGGCATCGCCTTCGGCGAGGACGTCGGCGGGATCTTCGGCAACCCCTCGGGCTTCATCGGCCTGAACGAGATGTTCAAGGACCCGGACGCCCTCTACGGCGACACCATCCCCGTCTTCGCGTTCGTGGCGTTCCAGGCCGCGTTCGCCATCATCACGGTGGCCCTCGTCTCCGGCTCCCTGGCCGACCGGATGCGGTTCACGGCGTGGATGGTCTTCGTCGTCCTCTGGGCCTCGCTGGTCTACTTCCCGGCGGCCCACATGGTGTTCTCGTTCGACGGCTACGTCTCCGAGGCCGGCGGCTGGATCGCCAACAAGATCTCGGTCGGCGACGTCACGGGCGCCATCGACTTCGCCGGCGGCACGGCCATCCACATCAACGCCGGCACGGCCGGCCTCGTGGCCGCCCTGTTCCTGGGCAAGCGCATCGGCTTCGGCCAGCGGCCCATGCGGCCCCACAACATGACCCTCGTCATGCTCGGCGCGGGCCTCCTGTGGTTCGGCTGGTTCGGCTTCAACGCCGGCTCCGAGCTGGCGGCCGACGGCACGGCCTCCTACGTCTGGGTCAACACCCTGGCGGCGACCGGCGCCGCGATCGTCGGCTGGATGCTGACGGAGAAGATCCGGGACGGCCACTACACGTCCCTGGGCGCCGCGTCCGGCGCGGTGGCGGGCCTCGTCGCCATCACCCCGTCCTGCGTCGCGGTGTCCCCGCTCGGCGCCGTCATCATCGGCCTCATCGCCGGCGTGGTCTGCGCCATGGCCGTGACGCTGAAGTACAAGCTCGGCTACGACGACTCGCTCGACGTCGTCGGGGTCCACCTGGTCGGCGGCCTCCTCGGCACGCTGCTCATCGGGTTCCTCGGCACGGACGACGGCCTGTTCTACGGCGGCGGCATCTCCCGCCTCGTCGTCCAGGCGGGCGGCGCGTTCGGCCTCATGGCCTACAGCGCCATCATGACGAGCCTCATCATGCTCCTGCTCAAGGCCGTCATGAAGGTCCGCATCTCGCAGGCCGACGAGCTCTCGGGCATCGACGTGGCGGAGCACGCCGAGGTCGCCTACGACCTCTCCAACGTCCGCTACACGTCGTACCGCGGGATCACGAGCGGGATCGTCGTCCCGCCGCTGGAAACCACGCTGACCACGACAGGAGGCGAGAAGTGAAGCTCATCACCGCCATCGTCCAGCCCGAGAAGCTGGCCGACGTCCAGATCGCCCTGGCGCAGCACGACGTCGCCGGGATGACCGTCTCGGAGTGCACGGGCTACGCCCGCCAGCACGGCCACAACGAGATCTACCGGGGGGCCGAGTACACGATCGACTTCGTCCTCAAGGTCAAGCTCGAGATCCTGGCGCGCGACGCCTCGGTCGACCAGATCATCGACGTCATCGTCAACTCGGCCCGGACCGGCCAGGTCGGCGACGGCAAGGTCTGGGTCGTCCCCGTCGAGAGCGCCATCCGCATCCGCACCGGCGAGCGCGACGGCGCCGCCATCTGACACCGCTCCTGCGACCGCCCCACGGTCCCCGGCGTCCCCCCCGGACGCCGGGGACCGTGGCGTCTGGTGGCGTCCCTCCCGCCTCGGCCCGCCTCAGCCGAGGGTCAGGGCGGAGCAGCGCCAGACGCCGCGGTAGCAGACCAGGCTGAACGCGACGGCGCGGACGCGCGGCGGGATGACGAGCGCCAGGGCGACCTCGGCCAGGCCGTCGTCGGGCGCTTGCGCCACCAGGCCGGCCAGGCGGGCGCCGCCGGCCGCCCGGCAGTCGCGGGCGGCCCGGACGAGGGCCCGGCGCTGGCCCAGGTCGAACCACTCGTCCAACTGGGCGACCGAGCGGTGGCCGTTGAGGGCCTCCAGGATGAGCGTGGCCCAGTGCTGGGCGAGGGCCTGGACGGACTCCTCGGAGCTGGGGGCGGCGTCCGGGGTCACGCCCGCCTCGGGCGGGGCGGGCAGCGGCGGCTGGGCGATGAGCGCCACCGCGCCGCGCCAGTGGTCGCGCCAGCGCCAGGCGGGCGGTTCGAACGACGACGCGCCGAGCGCGCAGTGGGGCAGCGAATTGGCCATGCGCGGGAGTGTGGCGGCGGGCGGTCGCGGCCGCCAGCGCACCGCGTTCCCCCTGTGCATAACCGGTGCGCCCCCGGCAGGGGGCTTGCGCCGGGCAACACCCGGCGTCCTTGTCATCCCGGCGAAAGCCGGGATCTTTCCCTGATGGTCGACTTCCCCGGGTCAAAGATCCCGGCTTTCGCCGGGATGACAAACGGGGTTGGGCTGATGAGCGCAGCCCTCCGACGCCTCGGCCTCAACTACTACGCGGTACGATCGTCGCTCGTGACTGAGGAACCTGAGGCCCAACGGGGGGCGCCGGCGTTCGGGGGTGTGGTGCGCGGGCCGCTGCGGGCGGGGGAGCGCGTCAACCTCCACGGGTCGGCCAAGCGGCATTCGATCAAGCTGACGCCGGGCGCGACCTGGCATTCGACCAAGGGCGGCATCCCCCACGACGACCTCATCGGCCAGCCCGAGGGCGTCGTCCGGACGACGACCGCCGGGTTCCCGTACATCGCGCTGCGGCCGGTCCTGGAGGAGTACACGGTCTCCATGCCGCGCGGCGCGGCCGTCATCTACCCCAAGGACGCCTCGTACATCCTGATGTTCACGGACATCTTCCCCGGCGCCCGCGTCCTCGAGGCCGGAGTCGGCTCCGGCGCGCTGGCGCTCTCCCTGCTCCGCGCCATCGGCCCGACCGGGCGGCTGGTCTCCTACGAACGGCGTGACGAGTTCGCCGCCACCGCCCGCGCCAACGTCGAGCAGTTCTTCGGCGGGCCCCACCCGGCGTGGACCCTCCACGTCGGCGACCTGGTCGAGACCATCGACCAAACCCTGGGCAATGAGCGGGTCGACCGGGCGATCCTCGACATGCTGGCGCCGTGGGAGTGCGTCGACGCGGTCCACGCCCACCTCGAACCCGGCGGCCTGCTCTGCTGCTACGTCGCCACGACCACCCAGATGGGCCGGGTCATGGACACGCTGCGGACGCACGGCGGCTGGATGGAGCCGACCGCCGTCGAGGTCAACGTGCGCGCCTGGCACGCCGAGGGCCTCGCCATCCGGCCCGGCCACGCCGGTCGCGGCCACACCGGCTTCATCGTCCACGCGCGCCGCCTGGCGGACGGCGTGACCGCCCCGATCAAGCGGCGCCGGCCGGCGCCGGGCGCGTACGGGCCGGACTACGCCGGGCCGCGGCCCCGCGGGGTGGAGGCCGCGACCGAGTAGGCTGGCCCTCGCCATGACTACCGACCTGTTCCCCAGCCCGCGCGACGCCGTCGCGCCCGACCCGTGGGGCGCCCGGACGAGCTCGTTCACGGAGTTCCTCGCCCGCCACCGCCCCAGCCTCCTGCCGGCCGGCCCGAGCGCCGTGACGGCCGCCGACCTCGCTCCGACCGGGACGACCATCGTCGCCCTGACGACGGCCGACGGGGCTGTGATGGCGGGCGACCGCCGCGCCACGGCCGGCTCGGCCATCGCCCAGCGTGACATCCAGAAGGTCTACGCCGCCGACGACTACTCGACCATCGGCATCGCCGGGTCCGCCGGCCTCGCCATCGACCTCGTCAAGCTGTTCCGCGTCGAGCTGGAGCACTACGAGAAGATCGAGGGCGCGCCGCTGTCGCTCGACGGCAAGGCCAACCGGCTGGGCGCGATGATCCGGGGCCACCTCGGCCTGGCCCTCCAGGGCTTCGTCGTCCTGCCCCTGTTCGCGGGCTGGGACATCGACTGCGGCAAGGGCCGGTTGTTCTCCTACGACGCCACGGGCGGCTGCTACGAAGAGACCGGCTACGACGCCATCGGCTCCGGCGCGGTCTTCGCCAAGGGCGCGCTGAAGAAGTTCTACCGGCCCGATTTCACGACCGCCAAGGGCGTCACGGCGTGCGTCCAGGCGCTGTTCGACGCCGCCGACGACGACGCGGCCACGGGCGGGCCCGACCTGGCGCGCCAGATCTTCCCGGTCGTGTACTCGATCACGGCGGCCGGCGTCTGCCGCGTCGCCGAGGAGGAGATCGCCAAGGTCACGAACCAGGTCGTGGCCAGCCGCCAGCGGCGGCCGGATGGACCGGAGGCCAAGCTGTGACGCAACCGATGTTCTACGTCTCGCCCGAGCAGCAGGTCAAAGACCGGGCCGACTTCGCCCGCGCCGGCATCGCCCGGGGCCGCTCCGCGCTGGTCGCCCGCTACGCCGGCGGCATCCTGTTCGCCGCCGAGAACCGCTCCCAGTCGCTCCACAAGGTGGCCGAGCTGTACGACCGGATCGGCTTCGCCGCCGTCGGCCGCTACAACGAGTTCGACAACCTCCGCATCGCCGGGATCCGCTACGCCGACGTCCGCGGCTACTCCTACGACCGGCGTGACGTCACGGGCCGGATGCTGGCCAACGCCTACGCCCAGGTCCTCGGGACGATCTTCTCGGCGGTGACGGAGAAGCCCTACGAGGTCGAGCTGTGCGTGGCCGAGGTGGGGGAGACCCCCGACAAGGACCAGATCTTCCACCTGACGTTCGACGGCTCCGTCGCCGACGAGGCGGGCTTCTGCGTCATGGGCGGGTCGGCCGAGTCGGTCGCCGCCGCGCTGGGCGAGGACTTCGCGCCCGACCTCCCGCTCCACCAGGCGCTGGGCCGGGCGATCGCGGCCCTGTCGGCCGACAACGGGGGAGAGGACCTGGGGACGGACGCGCTGGAGGTCGCCGTGCTCGAGCGCGACCGGCCGCGGGCGCGCAAGTTCCGCCGCTTGACGGCCGCGGACATCGCGGCGGCCCTGACGCCCCCGGCCGCGCCGGCCCGGCGGCGGCCGAGGGCCAAGCAGTGAGCGGGGAGGGCGGTCCCGCGCCGGAGACGCTCGTCGTCGGCACGGGCCTCATCGGCACGTCGCTGGGGCTGGCGCTGACGGCGGCGGGCTGGACCGTCTGGCTGGAGGACGCGAACCCGGAGGTCGCGGCGGCCGCCGCGGCGATGGGCGCCGGGTCGGTCTACGGGCCGTCTGGGGATGGGTCGGGCGCCGGTCCCGCGATCGGCCTCGTCATCGTCGCCACGCCGCCGCTGGCCCTGGCCGAGACGGTGGCCGGTTGTTTGGCGCGGTTCCCGGCGGCGACCGTGACGGATGTGGGATCGGTCAAGGGCCCCGTCCTGGCCGGGTTGCGGGAACGCGGCGCCGACGTCACGCGGTACGTCGGCTCGCACCCGATGGCCGGGTCGCACCGCTCCGGGCCCCTCGGCGCGCGCGCCGACCTGTTCGTCGACCGGACGTGGGTCATCGCGCCGCACGACCACGAGGACTACGACCGGACCGCGCTGATCGAGCGGGTGGCCGGGCTCTGCGGCTCGCGCGTCGTCCTGCTGTCGGCCGCCGAGCACGACGTCGCCGTGGCCCAGGTCTCCCACTTGCCCCAGCTCATCAGCTCGCTCGTGGCCGGCCGCCTCAACACCGTGCCGTACCAACACCTGTCGCTGGCCGGCCAGGGCATCCGCGACGTCACGCGGATCGCCGCGTCCGACCCGGAGCTGTGGGGCCAGATCGTGGCCCTCAACCGGGAGGCCGTGCGGGCCGAGTTGGAGGGCGTCCAGCAGGACCTGGCCGACCTGCTGGCGGGCCTCGACAACACCACCGCCGTCCGGCGGGTCATCGCGCGGGGCCGCGAGGGCGTGACGGGCCTGCCCGGCAAGCACGGGCGTGACCACGCCACGATCTGGGAGCCCGTCGTTATCGAGATCACGGACGCGCCGGGGACGCTGGCCCGGATCTTCGCGGACGCCACGCGGACGGGCGTCAACGTCGAGGACGTCGCCATCGAGCACGACCAGGTCCGCGAGGTCGGCTATCTGACCTTGTCCGTCGACGGGACCGAGCCCGCCGCGCGGCTGGCCGCCGCCATGGCCGCGGCGGGCTGGAAGCTGCGGGCGTGACCGGCGTCCGGGCGTGACGTTGGGCTTGACGTTTAGCGTGACTCCGGGCGTGACCGCGGCGTGACCGCGGCCTGACTGTGCGACAGGTAAGGTTCAGGGCTATGACGTTCTGGATCGCGATCGACGGCCCCTCGGGCGCCGGCAAGTCGACGGCCGCCAAGGGAGTGGCCCGGCGGCTGGGCTTCCGCTACCTCGACACGGGGGCGATGTACCGGGCGGTCGCCGTCGGCTGCCTGCGCTCCGGCGTCGACCACGGCGACGGGCCCGCCATCGCCGACGTCACGCGCGGCCTCGACCTCGACATCTCGACCGACCCGGACAACCAATACATCTTGCTGGCCGGCGACGACATCACGCGGGCCATCCGGGAGCCGGCCGTGTCGGCCTGGGTCAGCGCCGTGTCGACCAACCCGGAGTGCCGGGCGGAGCTGGTCCGGCGGCAGCAGGCCATCATCGCGGGCGGCGACTTCGTCCTGGAGGGCCGCGATACGACGACCGTCATCGCGCCGACGGCCCAGGTCCGGCTCCTGCTCGTGGCCCGGCCCGAGGCCCGCCTGCGGCGGCGCGGCGCCGAGCTGGGCGCAAAAGTCGACGCGGCGCAGCTCCGCGACCAGGTCTTGCGGCGCGACCAGGACGACTCGACGCTCGTGGACTTCCAGAACGCGGCGGCCGGGGTCCGCGTCCTCGACTCGACAGATCTCACGATCGACGCGGTCCAGGACCAGATCATCGCGTGGGCGCGCCAGGCGGGTCTTTCGTGAAGCCCGTCGTCGCCGTCGTCGGCCGGCCCAACGTCGGCAAGTCCACGCTCGTCAACCGGTTGCTGGGGCGGCGCGAGGCGGTCGTGGAGGATGTGCCGGGCGTGACGCGTGACCGGATTTCCTACGACGCCGTCTGGAACGGCCGGGAGTTCGTCGTCACGGACACGGGCGGCTGGATCGCCGACGCGCGCGGCATGGCGGCGCAGATCGCCGAACAGGCGGAGCTGGCCGTCGACGCGGCGGACGCGGTCGTGTTCGTCGTGGACGCCGTGGTCGGGGCGACGGACGAGGACGCGGCGGTCGTGCAGGTCCTGCGGCGGTCGCAGAAGCCCGTCATCCTGGCGGCCAACAAGGTCGACGACCAGCGCCAGGAGGCCGAGGCGGCCGGGCTCTGGTCGCTGGGGCTGGGGGAGCCGCACCCTGTGTCCGCGCTCCACGGCCGGGGCTCCGGCGACCTGCTCGACGTCATCCTCGAGGCCCTGCCCGACGCGCCGCTGGAGGCCGACGAGACCGAGCGGGGGCCGCGCCGGATCGCCATCGTCGGCAAGCCGAACGTGGGCAAGAGCTCGCTGCTGAACCAACTGTCCGGCCAGGTCCGGTCGGTCGTGGACAACGTCGCCGGGACCACGGTCGACCCCGTCGACGAGCTGGTCGAGCTGGCCGGGACGACCTACCAGTTCGTCGACACGGCCGGCATCCGGCGGCGGGTCAAGGAGGCCAGCGGCCACGAGTACTACGCCTGGCTGCGCACCCAGTCGGCGATCGAGCGGGCCGAGGTCTGCGTCGTCGTCATCGACGCCTCCGAACCCGTCGCCGAGCAGGACCTGCGGATCCTCTCGATGGTGACGGACGCGGGCCGGGCGCTGGTCCTGGCGTACAACAAGTGGGACCTGACCGACGAGGAGCGGCACCGCTACCTCGACCGCGAGATCGAGCGTGACCTCGGCCATGTGGCGTGGGCGCCGTCCGTCAACATCTCCGCTTTGACCGGCCGCAACGTGACGAAGCTGGCCGGGGCCATCGAAACGGCCGTCGCAGGCTGGGAGACGCGCATCTCGACCGGCCGTTTCAACGCCTTCCTGGGCCGTCTCGTCGCAGCGCACCCGCACCCCGTCCGCGGCGGCAAGCAGCCCCGCATCCTCTTCGGCTCGCAGGTCCAGGCGGCCCCGCCGACGTTCGTGCTGTTCACCTCCGGCGACCTGGACCCGCAGTACGTGCGCTACGTGCAACGCCGCCTGCGCGAAGACTTCGGCTTCGCCGGCTCCCCCCTGCACGTCGAGGTCAAAGCCAGAGCCAAGCGCCGGAAATAGCCCCAGTCACGCCACTCGCCCCCGGTTTGAGCAGGCACAGCAGACCCCTGTCATCCCGAGCCCTCCCTCTGTCGTCCCGAGCCTTCCCTCTGTCGTCCGGAGCCCTCCATCTGTCATCCTGGGCGAAGCGAAGGATCTCACCCCCCGCCGGGCCAGTCGGAGAGGCGCAGAACGGAACGTTGTAGTAAAGTCACCCCTCGGCGCGCGAAACGCC
>JAISTC010000210.1 GCA_031272805.1 Propionibacteriaceae bacterium | reverse complement strand
TCGCCGGGATGACAAGGGGGTTGGGATGACGGGGCGCCGGGATGACAAGGGCGCCGGGGACAGGGCAGCGGTCAGCGGCGGGGGGCCGTTGGGGCGGGGCGGCGGGCCGGGGGGCGGCGGGGCGCGCCGTAGGCCGGGGCCGCGGGGGCGTACGCCGGGGCGGGCGCCGGGACGTAGGCCGGTTCGGGCGCGTAGGCCGGGGCCGGCCACGCCTGGTCCGGGCCGGACCACGGCTCGTCCGCCCACTGGTCTTCCGGCCACTGGTCCTGCGCCCACGCCGTCTCGTCCGCCCACTGGTCGTCCGCGTACGCCGCCGGCTCCTCGGGCCACTGCTCCTGGGGCCACTCCTGGCCCGTCCAACCGTCCGGCGCGGCCGCCGGCCACGCCGACGCGCCCTGGTCGGTCTGGTCGTACCCGGCCTCATATCCGGCCTGGTCATATCGCGCCTGGTCGTACCCGGTCCGGTCATATCCCGCCTGGTCGGCGGGCGCGTAGGCGGGCGGGAGGTAGGTCGGCCGATCGGCGGGCGGGCGGGCCGACGGGGCGGCCGCGTAGGGCTGTCCGGCCCACGTCGGCGCGTCGTCGTAGGAAGTCGTCAGGCGCGGCGAGTAGCCGGTCGCGGGCGTCGGCGGGTACGCCGACCGGTCGTCGGCCCAGCCCGCTCCCTGGCCCTCGGACCAGGTGGCCTCCTGGCCGGCCCAGCCCGCGTCCGGCGTGACCCACTGGCCCTGGTCCTCGTCCCAGGTGGCGTTGGCCGTGTCGTCCCAGGCCGCGTCGTCGGCGGGCTCGGCCTCATACTCGGCCGCCGCGCCGTCCCACGCCGCCGCGGGCGCCGCGCCAAAGGCCGCCGCGTCGGCCGCGTCGCCCTGCCAGTTGTACGGCAGGGACGCCCAGACGTGGAAGCCGCCGGCCTCGGTCGGGCCGGTCTCGAGGACGCCGTTGATGGCCTCGGCGCGCTCGGCCATCGTGTCGAGGCCCTCGCCGGGGCGGGTCGCCGGGTCGGGCTGGAAGCCCGTCGGGTCGTTCGTCACGGACAACTCGACGTCCGCGTCGCCCCAGTCGAGGTAGACGGTCGGGTTGGCGCCCGGGCCGGCGTGCTTGTCGACGTTGTCGAGCGCCTCCTCGATGATGCGGTAGGCGGTCGTGGACAGCATGTCGTCGACCTCCGGGGCCTGGCCGTTGACCACGAGCGCCGCCCCGTGCGCCGCCACCAGCGCGGGCAGGTCGTCGAGGGTCGGGGTAGGCAGGTGGCCCTCGTCCGGGGTCACGCTGTCCGCCGGGGCGGCGAAGTCGTGGCCGTAGTCCGGGGCCGGGTAGGCGGCGGCGAAGTCGTCAATGGCGTCGGCGCCGTAGTCGGCGACCGCGGGTTCCGGGGCGTAGCCGCCGTCCCCGGAGTCGGCCTGGTCGCGGTCGGCGTCCGCGTAGTCGCCGTACTCGTCGTCGGGGTAGGCCGCGTCGGCGTAGTCCTCGTAGGCGGGTTCGGCACCGTAGCCGGAGAAGGGGGCGGCCACTGGGGCGGGAGCCGGTGGGGCGGCCAGGGCCGGGGCCGGGTTGGCGGGCAGCCCGTACGGGGCGGGCGCGTAGTCGGCCGGGGCGTAGTCGTGGGCGTCGTGGCCGTCGTAGGCGGGGAGGCTGTCGCCGGAGGCCTGGCGCAGGTCGTTGAGGATGCCGCGGCCGGCGCCGGCGACGGCGTCCATGGTCGAGGCGGCCTGCTGGGGGTGGCGGCCGAGGAGGGCCTTGGCCTGGTCGGCCTGGACCACGATGTGCGACACGGTGGCCGCGAAGGCGTCGTACAGCTCGGCCGCGAGCTGGACCCGCTCGTCGGCCGTGGCCGCCTGGCTGCCTTCCGCCTGGAGCGCCAGTTCCTCGCGCATCACTTCCAACTCGCGGGCGGCCGATTCCTCGCGGGCGACCGACAGATCGTGACCCCTCCGTCCGACCGTGTAGGCCGTCAGGATGATGCCCGCGAAGGCCGCGCCGCCGAACAGCGCCACGAGGCGCAGCTCGTTGCTGGGCGTGGCCGCGTAGTACCAGCGCAGCGTGGCCGCGACGGCCGCCGGTATCCAGAAGCAGAGGATCCAGACGACGCCGTAGCGGACGTAGCGCGCGACGGCGTGGACGGCGGCGGGGATCGCCACGAGCATCGTGAACGGGATCGGCACGAAGACCACGTGGACGGCGCAGAACACGGCCACGAGGGCCATGAAGACGAGCGGGTAGTGGCGGCGGAGGACGACGGAGACGCAGAGCGCGAGGCCGGCGGCGGAGGCGGCGATCAGGCCGCGGCCGGACGTGACGGGGCCATAGAACGCGATGACCACGAGATACGGGGCCAGGATGAAGATGACGGCCAGGATCGCGAGGACCGTGTCGAAGAGCCAGTCATCGCGGCTGGCGTATTCGGAGCCCGGGTGGCGGAAGGAACTCACCCGCCTAGCCTAGAGCCTCGCGGCCGGTCTAGTCTTGGGTCTCGCGTCACTCGGGTCGCACGGGAGGCGCGGCCCGGAAAGAAGGGGTTGGACCCATGAAGAAGCTGTTCTTGCTGGTCGTGGCGCTCGTGGGCGCCGGCGTGGCGTACAAGGTCGTGAGCGACCAGCGCGCCAAGGCGTCGCTCTGGGCGGAGATCACAGACCGCATCCCGGGGGTCTAGGCCCCGAACTCCGGTTGTGGGCGTCGTCCGGCGATCTCTTGACGAGGTCTTGACGATCCGGCCGGCGGGTCAAGTGCTCAAGTGCCGGTTGAGGTTTCCGGGGGCCTGCCCCGTACACTGGGGCCTTTGCCAGGGGCCGTAGCGCAGTTGGTAGCGCGCCTGCTTTGCAAGCAGGATGTCGCCGGTTCGAGTCCGGTCGGCTCCACCCCATTTGCCCTAGTCAAACCGAAAACAACCCGACGTTGTGCCCGGAATCGTGCCCACTTCTTACGTTGCTGGACAATGGGAACGTGCCGGATCCAGCGACCAAGAACGTGAGGACGCTGTACTTGAGCATGTCCGCTCTTGATTTCCCCGCCTGGCAGAGCGAGTTCCGCTACGCCGCCCGTTCGGTGGGCGTGTTCCTGGAGCGGCACTTGACCGCGAACCAGGTCCGCGACCCGTGTCCTGGATCGTTTTCGAAGCCGTCGCGCCGACCAAGTCAGCCCGCCAGAACATCAACTCGCTGAACCGACTCGTGGTGGAATTCCCGCTCAGTGTGGAGGACCTCGACGAGTACCAGACAGCCGTCCGGAGGGACGACTCCAGCGCCAAGAACGCGCTGTTCTGCCGACTACTGCTCGGCTGCGCCAAGCTGATCGAAGACGAGCACGATGCTGTTGCCACAGCGATGCGGACCGGGCTCGAAGCCTTCCAGGCGGGCGGCTACCGGAACGAATGGACGGCGAAGAAAGGGCGCGTCAAAGGGTGGCCCGGGCTGACGTGGGAAATCCGCTACCGGCTGACTACCGACGCCTTCGACGCGGACTTCATCCTGGAGCGCGATGGGCAACCGGTGTTCACCGAAACCGCCTTGCACACGAAGCCCGATGAGGTCCACTACAAGCCCCAACTGCGCGGCGGCGCCAAGGCGGGCGACTCCGGCGTGCAACTGGGCCAGTGTTACACGTTTCCCTTCGCTCGGATTCGCAGGGTGCTCTACGAATCCTCCAAGCGCTCCCGTGCCGACCAGACGGCACCAACGTGAAGACCAGGATTGTCGAGGTCAAGCGGCCAGCGTGAGTCTACTATCTATCGCTTCTCTGGTAGATTATGAATATGAGCGGTACATTAGCGGTCGCCGAACAGTCCCTGGCCCTACTGCGGGCCGGGGTGGATGACTCGGCCACGATCACGCCGCTGGATCTCAAGGGCCGGATCAGCGTGGCGCTGAACAGCCGCTACCAGTTCGCCGAACTCGCACTGCTGGGTGGCCGTTACGTGTTGGCCGCACCGTCGGGACAGTTCACCGCCGACCGGCTCGTCGCCGACTTCGCCGCCCTCGAAGCGACGACCGGCCACCCCGTGATCCTGGTGACACCAGACCTGTCGGCCTACTTCCGCAAGAGGCTCATAGCTCGAAACGTGCCCTTCTTGCTGAATGGCAAGCAGGCATTCCTGCCGTTCGTGTTCTTGAACCTGTCCGCGCCCAAGCCCGCCGATGATCTCGGCGGCTTCGGGCCAGCTACACAACTTGTGTTCCTGGCGCTCCTCTACGCCGAGGGCGACCAGAGCCACGATGAACTGGCCCGCCAACTCGGCCTGTCACCCATGTCGGTGTCGCGCGCCGTGTCTCAGCTAGCCGATCATCAGTTGATCGACGTGACCACGGCGGGTAAGACGAACCGCCGTCACATCATCCACGTGGCCGACCGGCCTGAGCTGTACCGCATCGGGATGCCGCACTTCGGGCCCGCCCTCAAACGGCGGGTCTTGGCGGCAGGGCCACCACCCGAGGACTTGCCACGTAGTGGACTGGACGCCCTCGCCCACCACACCCTGATCGGCCCGCCGCCGCGCCCAGTCTTCGCCGTCAGCGCCCGCCGGCGCCGGGACTTCACATCGAGTCAGATCGATTGGCGTGACGCGGCCGACCGGCCCGACTCCTACCAGATCGACCTCTTGGCCTACGATCCGGGCCCACTTGCCAGTGACGGCACAGTCGATCCGGTCACGCTGTCGCTGACCATCGCCGAACGTGACGAACGCGTCGACCAAGCACTGGACAACTACCTGAAAGGCTTCCCGTGGTACCCGGCCTAGACACCTTCACCCACCATTTCCAGGGCTTCGAGGAGTGCTACGTCCTCATAGGGGGGACCGCCTGCGACCTGGTCCTGGCCGAACACGGTGAACCCTTCCGCGCCACGAAAGACCTAGACATCGTCCTGGTCGCCGAAACCGTCGACGCCGACTACGTGGCGCACTTCCTCGAGTTCATCGCCCTCGGCCGCTACCGGCACATCAGCCGGAGCGGTCCGGGCGACCAGTACTACCGCTTCGACGCGCCCAGGGAGCCGTCCTATCCGGCCATGCTGGAGTTGTTCACCCGCCGACCCGAACTCCTGGCCGGCGTCGACACCCACCTGGGCCGCGTCCATGTCGAAAACGCGCCGCACAGTCTGTCGGCCATCCTGCTGGACGACGATTACTACGGTCTACTCGGCCAGGGCACGGTGAGTGTCCAAGGCTTGCCAGTCCTCGACTTGGAGCATCTGCCCGTGTTCAAGATGAAGGCGTGGTTGGAACTCATCTCCGCCCGCCAGCGCGGCGAGCACGTCAACTCGGGCGACATCGCCAAACACAAGAACGACGTCTTCCGGCTCATCGCTGCCGCCGACCCCGCCGTTCGGGTTCCAGTCCCCGCCCCGATCAGCCAGGACGCACAAGCATTCGTTGCCTCCGTGTCCTTGACCCCGAACGACCTGGCGAACCTCGGCATCCGCGGCTACGCCCCGTCCGAGATGCTTCAACTCGTATCAGAGATCTACGTCGCGGCCGACCGGTGAAGGACAACGCATGCGGAATGACTCGGTCGGCGCCGGCCAGGGGCTCGGGAGCGTCACGAGGAGTAGCCTGCGGCTGTGAGTGAGCTGCAGCCTCGGCCCTCCGGTTTTCAAGTGCCCGCGCCCTCCGCGCCGGTGCCGGACGTGGGCGCCGAGTTGGTTCCTGCCGGGCCCGATCCCGAGCGCGAGGTGGCGCCGACGGGGCCCGATCCCGCGCGGGCTGTCGTGCCCGCCGCCCCCGACGTGACGTGGGTGGAGTCGTCACGCCGGTACCAGTCCGCGCTCCGGCCGGCCCAGGCGGTGAGGGTGTCGATCGGCATCGCGGTGCCGCTCGTGGCCGGCGTGGCGCTGCTCCTCATGGGGACGTCCGTGACACGCCTGGTCGGGCTGATCTTCATGGCGCTGTCGGTGATGGTGGGGCTGAGCTGGACGCTGCTGGTGCCCCCGCCGGGGGATATCGGCGTGGGGCCGGACGGCGTGACGTTGCGGCGGGGCAGGGTCAGCAAAGTGGCTGTGACCCTGTCCTGGTCCGACATCGGCGAGGTCGGCCTGCTGGTCGCCTGGGCGAAGAACGGGCAACTGGTGCCGTCGGCCCGCGAGGTCTTCCGCTTCACCCCCGCCCTGCCCGACTTCGGCGGTCGCTCCGACCTGGGCGGATTCCGGCTCAAGGACCGCGACGCGACCGACGGGTTCACTCACGGCCTGATCCTCAACTTCCCCACCGCCCTCGACTACGGCCCCATCCCCGGGATCACGGAACTGTCGAACCTCCTGACCCTCCACGCCGGCCCCAAGTTCACCGGCGTGACCGTAACAGGCAAGCCCGACAAGGCCAGCACACCAGAACTGCCAGCGTGACATTGGGGACGGTTCCTTTTGTCACACCCAGGCCGAGGTGTCAGGCTCCCCCGCCCTGGCGAGGCACGAGCCCGGGCGGGGGAACCTGATACCGCGGCCGACACGTTACATTGGGGACGGTTCCTTTGTCACACGCGCCCTCGCCGGTGGGACAAATGGAACCGTCCCAAATGTCACACTCCCCGCGGCCGACAGAACACAACCCCACCCCGG
>JAISTC010000023.1 GCA_031272805.1 Propionibacteriaceae bacterium | reverse complement strand
TGGTCAAGCTGGTCTGGTAACAGCCGCAAGCTCCGGCCATAGGGTCGGGCGCCGTGGCCGGGCGGGTGTCTCGCCTGCTCGGCCACGGTGTCAGGCCCGCCGACTGTCGCTCGTGCCTCACTCCGTAGCCGGCGTGCCCGACCCCATGGCCTCAGCTCGGTCCTCGCCCAGGCCTGGGCGCCTGACACCTCGGCCTGGCCAGCCCAAACCGTTGTCATCCCGGCGAAAGCCGGGATCTTTGGGCTGTGGTACGTCTCGGTGACGGGTTCAAGATCGATTTTGACCTGTGGCCAGACAAGGTGACAGGAAAGATCCCGGCTTTCGCCGGGATGACAACGGTGTGGGACAACAACGGTTAGCGCTGACAGCGGTTGGCAGCGGCGACGGTTGGCAGCGGCGACGGGTCGGGCTGACAGGGGTGTCGGTCTCCCTACGGCAGGATGCGCAACTGGAGTTCGGCGGCGAAACGCTCGTCGGGGTTCGTCAGGTCCAAGCCGCTGACCTCCGCGATGCGGCGGAGGCGGTAGCGCAGCGTGTTCGGGTGGATGAAGAGCTGGGCGGCGGCGGCCTGGGCGTCGCCGAACGTCGCCAGCCACGTCCTCAGGGTGGTCACGAGGTGCGTGTCGGCGCTCTCGTCGTAGTCGATCAGCCGGGCGATCGGGCCGACCGGCGGGTCGCCCCGGGCCGCCGCCAGGTCGCCCAGGTCTACCAGCAGGGCCTCCGTCTGGACGTCGGCCAGGCGGGCCACGCGGCCCGGTTGCCCGGCCCCGCGGAGCACGCGCAGGATCCGGTCGACGCCCTGGCGGGCCGCCGCCAACGCCGTGGCGTCGGCCGCCGCCGGGCCGACCGCGGCGACGGCCTTGAAGCCCGTGCCGACCCGGTCGAGGAACTGGGCGGCCGTGCGCTGGGCCCGCTCCTCACCCGCCTCGCCGGCCGCCGCGACGGGGAACAGGCCGTAGGCGACGCCGCCGATGTCGGCCACGGCCGCGCCCGGGTTCATGGCCATGAGGTGGAGGGCGAAGGCGTCCGCAAAGCGCTGGCGGTCGGCCTCGGCCACTGGCTCGGCCGCGTCGAGGAGGGCCCCGCCGACGACGACCAGCGGCCCGTCCGCCAGGCCCAGCCGCGCCAGCGCCTGGCGCGCCCCCGCCCCGCCCTCGATGGCCGTGGCCACGAGGTCCGTGCGTAGGCGGCGCGACACATCCGCCCCGGCGCGCAGGCGGAGGAGGTGGAGGGCGACGAGCTTGGCGGCGTCGCGCAGGGCGGCCTCGCGCTCGGCCGTCAGCGGCCGGCCGGTGGCGGCCCAGATGGAGCCGAGGACGGCGCCGCCGGCCCGGACGGCGTAGGCCACGCGGGGGACGGTCAGGTCGGGGTAGCCGATCGCGGCGGGGTCGACCACGACCGGCCGGTCGTAGCGGTAGAGGTCGCGGAAGACGCCGTGGTCCGTCAGCGCCTTGGCCCAGCGGGCGGGAACCTGGCGGCCGAGGATCGTCTCTATGCGGGCCGGGTCGGCCTCGTCCTGGCGGCCCGAGAACGCCAGCACGCGCGACGACCGGTCCTCGATCGTGACGGGCGCGTCGACCAGCGCGGCGACGGCGTTGGCGACGGCGAACAGGTCGCCCGAGGGCAGGCCGCCGAACGACTCGCCGTCGGCCCCGGCCAGGTCCTCGGTCAGCAGGAGGTTGAGTAGGGCGACGAGTTGGGCCCACGTGGCGCCCTGGGCCAGGGCCAGGACGGGCGTTTTCGCCTGCGCGGCGGCCTGGCGCAGGGCCCGGGTGACCGTGACGGGGTGGCGGGCGATGAGGCCGGCGGGGCGGTGGGGCGCGAGGTCCGCCAAGAGCCCGGCCAACGCCGCCGGGTCGGTCACGCCGACCGCCAGGACCAGCGCGCCGGGCGGCAGGTCCGGCTCGTCGGCCGGGTCGAAGATGACGACGCCGCCGATGTCGCGCTCGCGGTCGGGCGTGCCCAGGGCGAGTTCCAGGACGGTGGCGCCCAGGTCGTCCAGAACCCGCCCAAGGGAAGCCCGGGGATGCGTGGTCACGGTGTCGAGCGTAGCGAGTCAGGGAGCTTGCCCTTTCACCCTGCTCCGCCCGGCACCCCCGTTCCCCCCTGCCACCCGCGTTCCCCCTGCCATACCGTTCCCCCTGCCACTCGGGTTCCCTCTGACATCCCCTTCCCTCTGTCATCCTGAGCGCAGCGAAGGATCTCTTCTGGCGGTTGAACAACAGCGGACCGCCTGTGACCTCGTGGCGGAGAGATCCTTCGCTGCGCTCAGGATGACAGAGGGGTGCGGGATGACACAGGGGGGCGGGACGACAAAGGGGCGCGGGACGACAAAGGGCACCAGCGCACACCGTTGTTGTCCCAAACCGTTGTCATCCCGGCGAAAGCCGGGATCTTTCCTGTCACCTTGTCTTGCCACAGGTTAAAGATCCCGACTTTCGTCGGGATGACAAGGGGTTAGGGATGACAAGGGGTTAGGGCTGGCAAAGGGGGCGGGATGGCAAAGGGGGCGGCACGACAAGGGGGCGGCACGACAAGGAGGGCGGGATGGGGATGGTTAGCGCGTCGCGCCGGGGATGGCGGATAGGAGGCGCCTGGTGTAGGCGTGCTCGGGGTGGGTCAGGACTGATTCTGTCGGGCCCTCCTCTACTATCCGGCCCTGGTACATCACGGCCACCCGGCTGGCGACGTAGCGGACGACGGCCAGGTTGTGGGAGATGAACAGGACGGTCAGGCCGAGGGCGGCCTGGAGTTCGCGCACGAGGTTCAGGACCGTGCCCTGGATCGAGACGTCGAGCGAGCTCGTGATCTCGTCGGCCACGATGACCGCCGGGCGGCCCGCCAGGGCGCGGGCCAGGGCGACGCGCTGGCGCTGGCCGCCGGACAGTTGGGACGGGTAGGCGGCGGCGCGGACCGGGTCGAGGTGGACCAGGTCGAGGAGGCGGTGGACCTCGGCCAGCCGGTCGAGCCGGCTGAGGGACGCGGGGGCGATCTCACCGATGGCCTCGCCCACGGTCATGCGCGGGTCGAGCGACGACTGCGGGTCCTGGAAGACCATCTGGACCGGCCGGTGGCGGCCGGTGACCGGCACGGGAGCGCCGTCGAGCGTGATGGCGCCGGTGTGGGGGACGAGGCCGACGGCGGCCCGGGCCAGGGTCGACTTGCCGGAGCCCGACTCGCCGACCAGGCCCGTGACCGTACCGTGCGGGATGGCCAGCGTGACGTCGTCGACGGCGACATGGCGGCGGCGGCCCGTGCCGAACGTGACGGAGACGTGGTCGAACTGGAGCGTGCTCATGGCTTCTCCTCCGGGCGCGGGCCGAGCACGGCGTCGCGGGCCTCGCGCAGGCTGTCGCGGGCGGCCTGCTTGGCCGCGCCGACGGCCTCGCGGGCGGCCTGTTTGGCCGAGTCGACGGCGTCGCGGACCGCCTTCTGGGCCAGCGGCAGCGCCCCCTGGACCGGGGCGGCGGGGCCGGGCGTCGGGCTGGGGGTGGCCGCGTCGGCGCTGGCCAGATGCGGGTGCCAGCACGCCACCTGGCCACCGCCGTGGCGGGCCAACTCCGGCTCCTGGGTCCGGCAGCGGTCGTCCGCCGCCGCGCAGCGCGGGGCGAAGGGGCAGCCGGGCGGCACGTCACGCGGGTCGACGGGCCGGCCGGGGATCGTCGCCAAGGGCGCGTCCAGGTCCGTCGCCATCGTCGGCACGGCCGCCACCAAGAGGCGCGTGTACGGGTGGGCGGCGTCGCCCAGCCGGGTGGCCGGGAGGTCTTCGACGATCCGGCCCGCGTACATCACGAGCACGCGGTCCGCCACCTCGGCCACGACCGTGACGTCGTGGCTGATCAGCAGGAGGGCGACGCCGTCGGCCCGCCGGATCGACTCGAGGAGGTCGAGGACCTGTTGCTGGACCGTGACGTCGAGCGCCGTCGTCGGCTCGTCGGCGATGATCAGCCGCGGGGTCAGCATGACGCCGAGGCCGATCATGGCCCGCTGGCGCATGCCGCCGGAGAACTCGTGGGGGTACTGGCGGGCCCGGCGGGCCGGTTCGTCGAGGCGGACGGCGCCGAGCCGGTCGACGGCCCGGGCGTTGGCCTCGCGGCGGGTCAGGCCGCCGTGGGCGCGGGCCAGCTCGGCCAGTTGGGGGCCGACGCGCATGGTCGGGTTGAGGGAGGTCATGGGGTCCTGGAAGACCATGGCGAGCGACGTGCCGAGGAGGTGGCGGGCCTGGCCGGGGCCGGCCCGCAACAGGTCGAGGCCCGCGAACTCCAGCCGCGCCGCCGTGACCTCGCCCGGGTCCTCGATGAGCTGGGCCACGGCCAGGGCCGTCAGCGACTTGCCCGAGCCCGACTCGCCGACCAGGCCGACGGCCTCGCCCGGCGCGATGTCGAACGTGACGCCGCGGACCGGGCGGAGCGGCACGGCGTAGGGGAACGTCACCCACAGGTCGCGGACCGCCAGCAGGGGTGCGGCCGGGTCCGGCGCGACCACCGCGGTCCCGTCCCGCGTCACCCCGGCCGGAGCCGGAGCCCGCCGCCGGGGCGCGTGGGCCAGGTCGCCCAGCGACGTCACGCCCAGGGCGTGGGCGATCGTCTCGCCGGTCAGGTTGAAGGCCAGCCCGGCCAGGACGACGGCCAGACCGGGGGTGAGCGAGGCCAGCGGGTGGACGTAGATCGACTGGAGGCACTCGTTCATCAGCCGGCCCCAGTCGAAGGCCGGCGCCTGGACGCCCAGCCCGAGGAACGACAGCCCGGCGAAGGACAGCAGGACGTTGCCCATGCCGACGGTGGCGTTGACGGCCAGGGGCTCGCCGATGTTGGGCAGGACGTGGCGGAACAGGATGCGGCGGCGGCTGACGCCGCCGGTCTGGGCGGCGGCGATGTAGTCGCGGCCGAGGACCCCGGCGAT